>NZ_CP173030.1:0-53157 GCF_044772865.1 Algirhabdus cladophorae | reverse complement strand
GGTAAAGCGCCCGCCGGGTCCATAAGTTGCCACGTTGATGCAGCAATTATTGGCGGGGTTTTTGCGGCCCGACCAGCGGTACCATGGTGAAAAGACCGAGCCTATAAAGCCGATGATCGAGATCGCCTGCCCCGTATCTTTCGAAATGCCGTCCACATACCACCATGCATATCCATTGGACGGGACGTCGAGGTTGAAATTCGGTCCGCTTTGATCGTCTCGGCCACATGCTGTGCGGAGAGGGTCGCCATGGGGATCCCGGCACCCGGATGTGCCCCCCCGCCCGTCAGATAAAGCCCCTTCAGCGATGTCCGCGCCGTTGGTTTTTTCAGTGATGCCGTCAGCCCATGTGGGGATCGCCCGTAAAGGGACCCCGCGCTGACCGGGAACAGCTGGTTGAACTGGGCCGGCGTCGTCAGATGTTTGGCCTGCGGTTTGCGGTCGAAGGTGAGGCCATGTTGGGCCAGTGTCTCGAAAACCAGTGTCTGACATTGGGAAAATTCCTCTTTCATAGTCTGGGCGGGCGCTCCGTTCATGATGATCTCGAAACGTTCGTCGCCAATCGGCAAGGGGCCATGGCCCCGATCCTGTGCGCAAATATATAGGGTTGGATCAACTGGCATGTTGCCAGCTTTGAGGTTGTAAAATTCGGTTTGGGGCGCGTCCCCAAAGAATACGTTGTGATGGGTCAGATCGGCCCCATTTGGTATTGAGGCAAAGGCATAGACATAGGCCGAAAGGCTGCGCGGCTCGACCGCTGCGGCAGGCACGGCATATTTTGCAGGCGCGCCAAGCTGGCCTTTGGATAGGGCGCGCGGATCCCCATTAAAGACAACTGTGTTGGTGGTCAGTTTGTCGCCGGTGGCAGTGTGCACAGCAGACACTTGCGCATTTTGTACTTCGATGCGGTCTACATCCGTGTCGTAGCGGAATTCCACGCCGCGCGATTTTGCCAAGGCTTCGATAGCTTGCGCCAGTTTGTGCATGCCGCCTTTGACGGACCAAACGCCCATGGCTTCGGAATGGGCAATCAGGGACAAAAGGGCAGGGGACTGGAATGGCGAGCCGCCTACATAGGTGGCATAGCGCCCAAAAAGCTGCGCCAGTTTTGGTTCGCGAAACTGGCGGCGCAACATCCCAAACAGCGACCTGTGCGGCGCCATAGCCGGGATCAAGCCGGGGGATTTCAGAACCGCGCGGATCAAGGCCTGTTGGGTCGGTTGGGCCGTTTGCATCATCGGGGCATCGAATGCCTCAAACAGGGCACGGCTGCGCATAGCGAACTGGCGATAGTCCTGTGCGGCATCGCTGCCGAAACTGGCGGCCACATTGTCGGCGGTCACTTGTGGATCGCAATGCAGATCAAACTGGGTGCCATCGCGCCAAAAGTGACGTGCAAGAATAGTGTCGGGCAACAGGGTGACGTGATCGTCTAGCTTTTCGCCCACATCGGCAAACAAAGCCTCGAACACTGGTTTCATCGTCAGAACCGTTGGGCCGGCATCCACTGGCCCCGCATCAGAGGCAATCGTGCGCATTTTACCACCGGGCCCGCTGTGGCGTTCCAGTACAATCACTTTGTGGCCCGCATGGGCCAGTCGCAGTGCTGCTGCCAAGCCGCCGATGCCTGCACCGATTACAACGGTGGGCTGATGGGGAAGGTCAGAGGCAGAAGGCATAAGGAATCCACACTTGGGTTGTCCCTGCCATGTTGACTCATGGACGGCAATGTGTCCAGTATAGTTGACACTATCTGTCTATATATACTGACACATTGCAAAGGAACTGCCCCATGCCGCTATCTGACCGCATTGAAAGCGCAATCTCTGAGGCAATCCAATTGGGCCAAGGTGGCAAAGCCCCGCCCAAACTTTCTAGTGCTTTGAATTACGCTGTCACCCCCGGTGGCGCACGGATCAGGCCGACGATTTTGATGTCAGTTGCCATGGCCTGTGGCGATGACAAACCGGAGATGGCCAATGCGGCTGCGGCCGCTCTTGAGCTGATCCATTGTGCCTCGCTGGTGCATGATGACATGCCGTGCTTTGACGATGCTGATACCCGTCGCGGCAAACCGTCGGTGCACAAAGCTTATAGCGAACCTTTGGCGTTGCTGACTGGCGACAGCCTGATTGTGCTGGCGTTCGAAGTGTTGGCCCGTCAGGCCAAGGTCGATCCCATGCGCATGGCGGAATTGGTGATGATCCTGGCCCAACGCACGGGCATGCCCCGTGGGATCTGCGCAGGCCAAGGGTGGGAAAGCGAAGCGCAGGTTGACCTGAGCGCTTATCACCAAGCCAAAACTGGCGCGCTCTTTATTGCAGCGACCCAAATGGGGGCTGTGGCTGCGGGCCAAGAGGCCGAGCCATGGATGGAACTTGGCGCTCGTATCGGTGAAGCCTTCCAAGTGGCTGATGATTTGCGTGACGCGCTTTATGATGAGGCGACTTTGGGCAAGCCTGTGGGTCAGGACGAAATACACAATCGGCCCAATGCAGTTTCCCAATTGGGTGTGCAAGGGGCCACATCGCGCCTCAAAGATATTCTGGGCGGTGCCATTGCATCGATCCCATCCTGCCCGGGCGAGGCCGCCCTTGCGCAAATGGTACAGGCCCAAGCCCAGCGTTTGACACCTGTGGCCCCGGCGCACAGCCGTGGCTGATATCTCTGCGCCGGACATGGCCCCGCGCAAACGCATGGGCAATTGGCGCAACCGGCTGGTCGCCTCGAGACGGTTCCAAAAGTGGACTGCTGGCATGCCCTTTCTTCGCAGCATTGCGCGACGCGAGGGCGAGGCCCTTTTTGATCTGATGTCAGGTTTTGTCTATTCGCAGGTTCTCACTGGTTTGGTCGAATTGAACATTCTGGCGGATCTGCATGCCGCCCCGCAAACCGCGCGTGCCTTGGGGCATAAGCACGGCATTGCGGCAGATCGCATGACGGTGCTGTTGAAAGCGGGTGTTGGGCTAAAGCTGCTGCGCCAGCGGGGCGACCAGTTTGATCTGACCCAGCGCGGCGCAGCGATGCTAGGGGTTCCCGGATTGCAGGCCATGGTGTTGCACCATGGGGCGTTCTATCGCGACCTTGCCGATCCCGTGGCGTTCCTGCGCGAAGAGACCGAAACAGAGCTGGCGGATTTCTGGCCCTATGTTTTCGGCGCCAAAGGTCAGATGCCCGCGGATCAAGCGCGCATCTATTCTGACTTGATGGCTGATAGTCAATCGCTGGTTGCTGAAGACACGCTGCGCATGGTCTCCTTCAAGGATGTGAAAACGTTGATGGATGTGGGCGGGGGGTCTGGGGCGTTTCTGTGTGCTGTGGGCGAGGCCTATCCTGAGTTGCAAATGCAGCTCTTCGATTTGCCCGATGTGGCCCCGCAGGCCCAAGCGCGTTTTGATGCGGCGGGGCAGACCCAGCGGGTGACGCTGTCGGCGGGATCTTTTCGAGACGAGACCCTGCCAAAAGGGGCCGATGCGATCAGCCTGATCCGCGTTCTGTATGATCATAGTGATTCCACGATCGCTGCACTGCTGTCTAAAATATTTGAGACATTGCCAGCAAACGGTCGCCTGATCATCTCGGAACCAATGTCCGGCGGGGCGACCCCAACGGGACCGGGGGATGCGTATTTTGCGTTTTACACAATGGCCATGCGCACAGGCCGCGCACGTTCTGCGGCAGAAATAGCGGCTTTTTGTGAAAAAGCAGGCTTTGACCAGATCACAATTCCCAAGGCGCGCAGGCCTTTTGTCACCAGTGTGGTCACGGCCGTCAAATCTGAATGACACAAAGATGTCCATTTTAGTTGACACACATAGGTGTCAGTTTAAAATGACACTTAATGAACAAAATGTGCTGAGTCCTTTTTGGGGCGACGGCATGTGACGCAAGCAGGGAAATTCGTTTGCAAACTGACGCGATCATATTGAACGGCCCACGGGATTTGGGCGTTGCCAGCCTGACCCTCAAGGATCCTCAGGCGGGCGATTTGGTCGTGGAGATTGCGCATTCTGGCATTTCAACCGGAACCGAGAAACTGTTTTGGGCTGGTGAAATGCCACCCTTTCCCGGAATGGGATATCCACTGGTGCCTGGCTACGAGGCCGTTGGCGAAGTTGTCGAGGCGGACGTCGGCACTGGATTTAACACAGGCGACCGCGTCTTTGTGCCCGGTGCAAATTGCTACGAAGAGGCCTTTGGTCTCTTTGGTGGATCTGCCCGTACTTTGGTAACCGCCGCAGATCGGGTCAGCCGCGTTGATCCCGAACTTGGGGCGTCTGGGGCTTTGTTGGCTTTGGCCGCAACTGCACGCCACGCTATGGCCGGTCTTGATAAAGCCCTGCCAGATCTGATCGTCGGCCACGGAGTTTTGGGTCGCCTGTTGGCGCGCCTGTGCGTGGCGGCTGGTGGCACACCAACGGTCTGGGAAATCGACCCTGCCCGCGCCGGTGGTGCGATCGGCTATGAAGTGGTGCATCCCGATGCAGACGCCCGCCGTGATTACACATCTATATATGACGCCTCTGGCAACAACGATCTGCTGAACGATTTGATCGGCCGGATTGTCAAAGGTGGCGAAGTTGTTTTGGCAGGCTTTTACAACGCCCCGATCAGTTTCGCGTTTCCGCCTGCCTTTATGAAAGAAGCCCGTTTGCGCATCGCTGCCGAATGGACGCCCGACGATTTGTTGGCCACGCGCCAACTGATTGAAACTGGTGCGCTAAGCATGGAGGGCTTGATCACGCATACACGCCCTGCGGCTGACGCATCCGACGCCTATGCCCAAGCCTTTAGTGATCCTGATTGCTTGAAAATGATCCTCGATTGGAGTGCCCACGCATGAAAGACGAAATCCCAAATCTCAAAGATTTCGACCAACGCCTGCGCGACGAAGCTCACGAGGATCTGGCCGATATCATCAATGAAGAGCCGACAAGCAAAACCCAGATCATAGCGATCTACGGGAAAGGTGGGATCGGCAAATCCTTCACGCTGGCCAACCTCAGCCACATGATGGCCGAGCAAGGCAAGCGCGTTTTGCTGATTGGATGTGATCCGAAATCTGACACGACCTCACTGCTCTTTGGTGGCAAGGCTTGTCCGACAATCATTGAAACATCGACCAAGAAAAAGCTGGCCGGTGAAGAAGTTCAGATCGGTGACGTGTGTTTCAAACGTGGCGGCGTCTTTGCCATGGAACTGGGCGGCCCTGAGGTTGGGCGCGGCTGCGGTGGTCGTGGGATCATCCACGGGTTTGAATTGCTGGAAAAGCTGGGGTTTCATGATTGGGACTTTGACTATGTGTTGCTCGACTTTTTGGGCGATGTGGTCTGCGGTGGCTTCGGCCTGCCCATTGCCCGCGACATGGCGCAAAAGGTGATCTTGGTTGCCTCGAACGATTTGCAGTCACTCTACGTGGCCAACAATGTGTGTTCCGCTGTTGAATACTTCCGCAAGCTGGGCGGTAACGTCGGCGTGGCCGGGCTGGTGATCAACAAGGACGACGGCACAGGCGAAGCTGCCGCCTTTGCCGAGGCCGTAGATATTCCGATTTTGGCCGCGATCCCGCAAGATGATGATCTGCGCAAGAAATCCGCGAACTACCAAATCGTGGGTACCGCTGAATCCCAGTGGGGCGCATTGTTCGCATCCCTTGGCGATAACGTGGCCGTGGCCCCACCCGTGCGCCCGACACCCTTGGACCAAGACGGTTTGCTGGGTCTTTTTGATGCGTCTGAAACCGGGGGCGATGTGGTTCTAGAACCGGCAACAGACACTGATATGCGCGGCAAAAATGCCGTGGAAAAAGTATCGCTGGAAGTGGTTTATGACGATGCCTAATAAACTCAACCGCTACCAAAAAGAGATCGACGAAGCCAAGCAGCAGTTGGAAAACGCCTCTAAGGCCTATGACAAAGCTATGGAAACTCGGACCAAGATCAACGAACAGCAAGACCTCGTCGACAAAATGCGTGATCTCCAAAAGAAGGTGAAAGTCTGATGTTTGATCTCGACCGCCTCGAAGAATTCGATCGCTGCCTCGAAGACCTCAAACCAGTGGCACCGGCCCCGGTTTCTTTTTTCGAAAAATACTCAAATCCGACGCCTGCCAAGCCGCAGTGCCCTTACCAGAAAGCGACCCAATCTGCATGAGCGATGAAGTCACATATGACGACGCGGCCAGCGTTGACGTGACGATGGGCACGCCCAATCGTGATCCGCAGGCCCCCGTGGTCGCGGACGGTATGGGCTGTCATGCCGGTGCTGGCGAGATGGATAAAGCCGCACGCATGGCGGGTAAGTCCGACATCCTCGATCAATACGCCAAGGACTATCCGCAAGGCCCGCACGACAAACCGCAGTCTATGTGTCCCGCCTTTGGATCCCTGCGTGTGGGTTTGCGCATGCGCCGCACTGCCACTGTTCTAAGCGGGTCGGCCTGTTGTGTGTATGGCCTGTCTTTTGTGTCCCATTTCTATGGTGCGCGCCGGTCTGTCGGTTACGTGCCATTCAATTCAGAGACATTGGTCACGGGCAAACTGTTCGAAGACATTCGCGAAAGCGTGCACGAGCTGGCCGATCCCGATCGCTATGACGCGATTGTTGTGACCAATCTTTGTGTGCCTACGGCCTCTGGTGTGCCGTTGCGCCTGCTTCCGTCCGAGATCAACGGTGTGCGCATTGTTGGCATCGACGTCCCCGGTTTTGGCATCCCCACTCACGCAGAAGCCAAAGATGTTCTGGCTGGTGCTATGCTCAACTATGCCCGTGCCGAGATCGAAGCAGGTCCTGTGGCGGCCCCTGTTGGTGGTAAATCAGATCGCCCGACGGTCAGCCTGTTGGGTGAAATGTTCCCGGCTGATCCGATGATGATTGGTCAAATGCTGGCCCCGCTGGGTCTGGCCGCTGGTCCTGTTGTGCCGTGCCGTGAATGGCGCGAGCTTTATTCTGCATTAGATTGCGGCGCTGTTGCTGCGATCCACCCGTTCTACACTGCGTCTATCCGTGAATTTGAAGCCGCTGGTCGTCCCATTATTGGGTCCGCTCCTGTGGGTCATGATGGCACTGCTGCTTGGCTTGCCAATATCGGCGACGCATTTGGTCTGCCTGCTGATCGGGTGGCCGAGGCTCAGAACGGCATCCTCCCTGCTATTCGGGGCGCACTCTCGGCCACTCCGATCAAAGGCACGATCACACTGTCTGGCTATGAGGGTTCCGAATTGCTGGTGGCGCGCTTGCTGATCGAAAGTGGTGCGGATGTTCCTTATGTGGGCACCGCCTGCCCGAAAACGCCGTGGTCCGCGGATGATGCGGCTTGGCTGGAATCCAAGGGCGTGCAGATCAAATATCGCGCCAGCCTCGAAGATGACTGTGCGGCCATGGAAGCGATCAAGCCTGATTTGGCCATTGGTACAACGCCCGTGGTTCAAAAGGGTAAAGAGTTGGGTATTCCCAGCCTCTACTTTACCAACCTGATTTCCGCCCGTCCGTTGATGGGTGTGGCTGGTGCAGGATCTCTGGCCGAAGTGGTGAATGCCGCGATGGCCAACAAAGACCGCATGGATCACATGCGCGAATTTTTCGAAGGCGTGGGCCATTCCGACACCGCTGGTGTCTGGGAAGGATCGCCCAATCTTCAGCCAGAGTTTCGGGCGTTGAACGCTAAGAAGCTTGAGCGTGCTGCGAAAGCAGCCAAAGCGGCGGAGATGATTTAATGACTGTGAGAACTCATAATTCTCGCAGAGTGCGAGGCAGAGTATCCGAAGGATGCGCGTTCGCACCCCGTTTCATTGGGGGTGCATCATGCTGATTCAAGATCACGATAGGGCAGGCGGATACTGGGGTGCGGTCTATGCATTCTGTGCCGTCAAAGGCCTGCAATGCGTGATCGACGGACCTGTCGGGTGTGAAAACCTGCCAGTGACATCCGTGTTGCATTACACCGACGCGCTGCCTCCCCATGAGTTGCCGATTGTGGTGACGGGTCTTGGCGAAGAGGAACTGGGCCGCGACGGGACCGAGGGCGCGATGAAGCGCGCTTGGGGCACGTTAGATCCTGCTTTGCCCGCTGTTGTTGTGACTGGATCGATTGCCGAAATGATCGGTGGCGGTGTCACACCTATGGGCACAAACATCCAACGCTTCCTGCCGCGCACCATTGATGAGGATCAATGGGAAGCTGCAGATCGTGCGATGACTTGGATCTTTACGGAATTTGGCATGACCAAAGGCCGGATGCCGAAAGAGAAAAAACGTGAAGAGGGCGCACGCCCCCGCGTTAATATCCTTGGGCCGATGTATGGCACGTTCAATATGCCCTCCGATCTGGCGGAAATCCGTCGTTTGATCGAAGGCATTGGGGCTGACGTCAACATGGTGATGCCATTGGGCGCCCATGTGGCCGAAATGCGTAATCTGGTGAATGCAGATGTGAACGTCTGCATGTATCGCGAGTTTGGCCGTGGCCTGTGCGAAGTGCTGGGCAAGCCCTATTTGCAAGCGCCCATTGGCATCGACAGCACCACGAAATTCCTGCGCAAGCTGGGCGAGATGCTGGAGCTGGATCCAGAACCGTTTATTGAGCAAGAAAAGCATTCGACGATCAAACCGGTGTGGGATCTGTGGCGGTCTGTGACACAGGATTTCTTTGCGACGGCCAGCTTTGCGATTGTCGCCAATGAAACCTACGCGCGCGGCATCCGCAAATTCCTCGAGAACGATCTGGGATTGCCCTGTGCCTTTGCCGTGGCTCGTACCGCTGGCAAGAAAACCAACAACGACGAAGTCCGCGCGATGATGGGTCAGAAACGCCCACTGATCGTCATGGGCAGCATCAATGAAAAGATGTATCTGGCCGAATTGAAATCAGGCCATGGTCCGGCCCCTGCGTTTATTCCCGCCAGCTTCCCCGGTGCTGCGATCCGTCGTGCCACGGGCACACCGTTCATGGGCTACGCCGGTGCGACGTATATGGTGCAAGAGGTTTGCAATGGCCTGTTTGATGCGCTGTTCCACATCCTGCCTTTGGGCAGTGAAATGGATGCAGCCGAGGCCACGCCAACCAACTTGCGACGCGATTTCCCTTGGGACGAGGACGCGCAACGCGCCTTGGACCGGATCGTGGCAACCCACCCAATTTTGACCAGAATTTCTGCGGCGCGCACGTTGCGTGATGCAGCAGAAAAAGCCGCTCTCGACCAAGGGGCCGAGCGCGTCGTTCTGGAAACCGTAGAACAACTGCAACCTGATGTTGCCGTTCAAAAGGGAGAGCCGGCATGACCGACTACACCTCAAATGCTCCGATGGAACGCACGGCCAAACCGCCGCGCACGGAGTTTTACGTCTACTTTGCGATCATCTTTGTCGCGGCTTTGCCGCTGGCCACGCTCAGCTGGGGTCTGTCCTCGCTGAAACAGCGTGAGATATCGCAAAAGGGTCCGGTCAAACGGGCTTGGTCTCAGGCACGGATCATCACACCGATGATCTTTAGCGCCTAGGCAAACGACCGGTTTTCCGCCTTAGCCGGCGGGCAACCAAACCAGTTTTCTGACGGGATCGCCGTCCGTCAGATGAGTGGCCGTGGAGGGTTACTTAAATTATTCGTCATTCCCCCCCGGGATGACGGATTGTGGCAAGGGATGAGCCCTTGTCGTAACCCGGCCGCGGGGGGTGCGCGGCACAGCTTTGGAAGGAATAAATTCATGGCTGACCTATCCTTTACCGGATTGACCGACGAGCAAGCACAAGAACTGCACTCGGTGTATATGGGTGGACTGTGGTTGTTTACAATCGTCGCAGTCGTCGCTCACATCGCCACGTTCATTGTGTTTCCGTGGTTCTAAGGAGGAGTTGAAAAATGGCTAAATTTTACAAAATTTGGATGGTTTTCGACCCACGTCGCGTGTTTGTAGCACAAGGCGTTTTCCTCTTTTTGCTGGCAGCAATGATCCACCTGGTTCTGCTGAGCACAGATGGTTTCAACTGGTTTGAAATCGCTGCTGCAAAGCACGGTGGCTAATCGCTAGCGCTTGAGAAAACGCTGGGGGCGGGCGTCTAAAACCCGCCCCCGGCCATCACGGAAATTTAAAGACGGCACAGCCCCTTAAAACGGAGCAGCGCCGCCAATAGCGGAGACGAAGAAGATGGCACTGCTCAGCTTCGAGAGAAAATACCGCGTCCGCGGAGGGACGTTGATCGGCGGCGATCTGTTCGACTTCTGGGTGGGGCCTTTTTATGTAGGCTTCTTCGGGGTGACGACTGCCTTTTTTGCCTTACTAGGCACTGTTTTGATTTTCTGGGGGGCGTCGCAACAAGGCACGTTTAACCCTTGGTTGATCAATATAGCACCCCCTGACCTAAGCTATGGTTTGGGCATGGCGCCTTTGCTGGAAGGTGGACTTTGGCAGATCATCACAATGTGTGCCACAGCAGCCTTTATCAGTTGGGCCCTGCGTGAGGTCGAAATTTGCCGCAAGCTGGGTATGGGATATCACGTCCCATTTGCCTTCAGCTACGCCATTTTTGCCTATGTGACTTTGGTCATCTTCCGCCCGCTTTTGATGGGTGCCTGGGGCCATGGCTTCCCTTATGGGATCTTTAGCCACCTCGATTGGGTGTCCAATACGGGCTATGCTTATCTGCACTTCCACTACAATCCGGCGCACATGCTGGCAGTGACCCTGTTCTTCACCACGACCTTCGCCTTGGCGTTGCACGGTGGTCTGATCCTGTCTGCAGCCAACCCGGAGGAAGGCGAAGAAGCCAAAACACCCGATCACGAAGACACGTTCTTTCGCGACTTCATCGGGTATTCGGTCGGGACCTTGGGGATCCACCGCGTGGGCTTCTTGCTGGCAATCAACGCAGGCTTCTTTTCCGCAGTCTGCATCATTATCTCGGGACCCGTCTGGACTGCTGGATGGCCTGAATGGTGGAACTGGTGGCTTGAGCTGCCTCTGTTCCCAAGCCAAGTGGGGATGTAAACCATGATTGAGTATCAAAACATCTTTACCCAAGTCCAAGTTCAGGGCGAACCTGAATGGGGCATGGACAACGAAAACAACCTGATGGAAGAGCGTGCGGGCCAACCGCGGTTCAACACCCTGATTGGTGCCTTGGGCAATGCCCAGCTGGGGCCTATCCACCTTGGTATCCTTGGGTTGGTCTCTATGGCCACTGGTCTGGCGTGGTTCATCATCGTGGGTTTCAATATGCTGGCGCAGGTTGGCTATTCGATCCCCGAGTTCATTCGCCAACTGTTCTGGCTGGCGCTTGAGCCGCCCTCACCAGAATATGGTCTGAGCATGCCACCGCTCGATGAAGGGGGCTGGTATATCATCTCGTCCCTGTTCTTGCTGGTGTCTGTGATGACATGGTGGTTGCGCACCTACATGCTGGCCCAACAGCACAAAATGGGCAAACATATCGCTTGGGCTTTCCTTGCTGCGATCTGGTTGTTCCTTGTGTTGGGTCTGTTCCGTCCTGTCTTGATGGGCAGCTGGTCCGAGGCGGTACCTTACGGTATCTTCCCGCACCTTGATTGGACCACGGCGTTCAGCATTCGCTATGGCAACCTTTACTATAACCCCTTCCACTGTCTCTCGATTGTGTTCCTCTACGGCTCGGTCCTGCTCTTTGCGATGCACGGTGCGACCATTCTGGCGGTCACCCGTTTTGGCGGCGACCGCGAGCTGGAGCAGATCTATGATCGCGGCACAGCCTCGGAACGCGCAGCTTTGTTCTGGCGCTGGACCATGGGCTTTAACGCCACGATGGAAGGTATTCACCGCTGGGCGTGGTGGTTTGCAGTGCTCACACCGATCACCGGTGGCATCGGCATCCTTCTGACCGGCACAGTCGTCGACAATTGGTTCATCTGGGCCCAAGAGCACAACTTTGCTCCGATGTACGACGGTTCTTACGGCTACGAAGCCTTTACAAGCGAAGGAGGCTGAGCATGTTACCTAAGTGGTTTGACGAATGGAACACTTCCAATCCGACCAATATCTTCAAGCCTGCTATCGGCATCGGGATAATCGGAAGCGTCGTGTTCGCAACAGCGATTGTTGTCAGCTTTGGCAACCCGCTGGCCACGGACAGTCTGCAAACGGGTCCACGGGGCACGGGCATGTCAGTGCCCGAGTTCAAAGTGGCCCTGGCAACGCCGGATCCAACGATTGAAGAGTATTATACAGAGGAGCCTTATGTCCCTGAAGCGGGCGAGCCCTTGGCAAAGGACATTTATGAAAATGTCCAAGTGCTGGGTGAGGTGACCGAAGATAACTTTAACCGTTTGATGAATGCGATGACCCAATGGGTCGCCCCAGATGAGGGCTGTGCCTATTGCCATGCAAACGCGGATGAAGGCGAATATGCGGATGATGATCTTTACACAAAGGTTGTCTCGCGCCGGATGATCCAGATGACGCAAGTGATCAACGAAGATTGGGATGGGCATGTGAATGCCAATAACGAGGTCGGTGTGAATTGTTATACCTGTCACCGTGGTCAAAACGTCCCATCCGAGATCTGGTTCCGTATCACTCCAGTCAACGAAGCCGTAGGGGGTTGGGCATCTGTCCAAAACCGCGCGACATCGCTGAGCCAAAGCACGTCTTTGCCCTCTGATGCGCTGGAACAGTATCTGTTGAACTACGAGACAATCGCCGTTCACGATCTGGACAGCCGTGTAGAAGGCAGCCCTGCCGACGAAGGTTTCCCAACCTGGCAGAATGCTGAACGGACGTATTCGTTGATGAACTACATGAGCAACTCATTGGGTGTGAACTGCGTGTTCTGTCACAACAGCCGTGCCTTTTATGATGCTGCTCAAGTGACGCCGCAATGGGGCACTGCCAGCCTCGGCATCTCGATGGTTCAAGAACTCAACAATGATTACTTGGTGCCGCTGAAGGATACATATCCTGAAAATCGCCTTGGTCCGATCCATGGTGATGCGCCAAAAGCTGCCTGTAAGACCTGCCACAAAGGTTACCAGCAGCCGATGCAAGGTACCAACGTAATCGCCGACTGGCCCGAACTCGCGACAACGGGCACGCCGGAATACTGATTGGTTGGGGCGGATTAGACACTGATCTGCCGCCCCATCCTCCGCCGTATTGTGTCTCTCCCGGGGCACAATACTCGGGGTCTCCACACCCCGGTTCCCTTCCTGTTGGCTACAGGAAACTGGCGTCGCAAGGGGCTTGCCTCCTTGCGACGCTTTTTTATTTTTGAGGTGCTGCTATGACCCGACCCCACACCCCGATCCTTGACCGCGTGGATCAACCTGCCGACCTGAAGTGCCTCAGCGATGCTGAACTATCGCAATTGGCAGATGATGTCCGCGCCGAAGTTATCTCGGCCGTGTCGGAAACTGGGGGCCATCTGGGATCTTCCCTTGGGGTGGTCGAACTCACTGTGGCGCTGCACGCCGTGTTCAACGCACCTATCGACAAACTGGTCTGGGACGTGGGCCACCAATGCTATCCTCACAAGATCCTCACGGGCCGTCGTGATCGGATCCGCACCCTGCGCCAGGAAAATGGCCTCAGCGGTTTTACCAAACGAAGCGAAAGCAACTATGATCCCTTTGGTGCTGCGCATAGTTCGACCAGCATCAGTGCTGCCCTCGGATTTGCCGTAGGCCGCGATATGGGCCAGCCCACGGGCGACGCAATTGCCGTGATTGGCGACGGATCGATCAGTGCAGGAATGGCCTATGAGGCGCTGAACAATGCGGGTGCTGAAGGCCGGCGTCTGTTCGTAATTTTGAACGATAATGAGATGAGTATCGCACCGCCCGTGGGTGCCATGTCCTCGTATCTGTCTGGGCTCTATGCAAATACTCCGCTGGGTCTGTTCAAAGATATGGCCGAGGGGTTTGAGGCCACTCTGCCCGGTCCCTTGCGCGATGGGGCTAAACGTGCGCGCCAATTGGTGACGGCTGTGCCCTCGGGTGGGACCTTGTTTGAAGAGCTGGGGTTTTCCTACATTGGTCCGATTGATGGCCATGATATGGGCCAACTTTTATCTGTACTGCGTGCGGCCAAAACGCGTTCAACCGGTCCGGTTCTGATCCATTGCTGCACAACCAAGGGCAAAGGGTACAAACCGGCCGAAAATTCTGCCGATAAATACCATGGCGTGGCCAAGTTCGACGTGGTCAGCGGCACCCAACACAAAGCCAAACCAAATGCGCCCAGCTATACGTCGGTGTTTGGAAACGCCCTGACCTTTGAGGCCCAGCACGACAATAAAATTGTGGGTGTTACGGCGGCCATGCCATCTGGCACCGGCATCAACATCTTGGCAGATGCTTTGCCCAAGCGGGTCTTTGATGTGGGCATTGCAGAACAACACGCGGTAACCTTTGCTGCCGGTATGGCGGCAACAGGCCTGAAACCGTTTTGCGCGATTTATTCGACGTTCCTGCAACGGGGCTATGATCAGATCGTCCATGATGTGGCGCTACAAAATTTGCCAGTCCGCTTTGCTATTGACCGTGCGGGTCTGGTTGGTGCCGATGGCGCAACCCACGCCGGCAGTTTTGACATCGCCTATATGGCGAACTTGCCGAATATGACGGTGATGGCAGCCTCGGATGAGGCCGAGTTGATGCATATGGTCCGCACGGCGGCGGAATATGATGACGGCCCGATTGCATTCCGTTTCCCACGGGGCGAGGGCAGGGGCGTTGATATGCCCGAGCGTGGCCACGTGATCGAAATTGGCAAAGGCCGCATCGTGCGCGAAGGCCATGACGTGGCAATCCTGTCATTTGGGGCACATCTGGGCGAATGCCTGATCGCAGCGGAGGAACTGGAGGCCAATGGCGTCTCAACCACGGTTGCCGATGCACGGTTTGCGAAACCTTTGGATCGGGGCCTGATCCATCAATTGGCCCGCCACCACAAAGCACTGATAACGGTAGAACAAGGCGCAAAGGGCGGGTTCGGGGCTATGGTCCTGCACGATCTTGCGAACCAAGGGGCCTTTGATCGTGGGTTGTCTGTGCGCACAATGACCTTGCCCGATCGGTTCATCGACCACGCCAGCCCGGCTGCGATGTATGTAGACGCAGGCCTGACAGCCGTTGATATTGCGGCCACTGCAATGCAGGCGGCTGGTGTTATCGGCAAATTACCGCATTTGGGATAGTCGCGTTGCGGCCTTTTAGGTGAACACACGCCGCAGCACTGGAACTTGCGCACCTACGATTGCAATGATCGAAGACAGCACCATCGAAAGAACCGCAACCCACAGCCCTGAAACAAGGGAGTTGGGTTCGGCAAAGCGCCGTGATTACACTGGGTGAAAACGATAGGCCCACATATTTCACTGCTATCCTTGGCAGGCAGTGACATCACACCGCTGGCGATTTTAGACGGATCTCGAATGACGGGCTTTAAGTCTTCTTCAGGGAAAACAATCGGTTAAAGGGCAAGAACTGCGTCTAGATCAGTTGCATCTGCAACGCGGATCTTGATCTAGGCCTCGGCTGGCGCGCCAAAAATACGGTCTTTGTGCTCGGACATATAGATGCGCAGCCAGGGTGTGTAGGCCTCTGGGTTTTGGGCCAGTTCCACGGCCAGATCATTAAAGCTGATCCATTTGGTGGCCATAACCTCGTCCGGATTCAGAGCAAGCGTCATGTCAGGGGTTTTTTCGGCTACAAAAACCTCAACCACCTCGTGTTCGATCAAGCCGCCACCTACATCCGCGCGGTATTCAATCTGGTCGCGGAAAATAGGCTTAACACCGGTCAGGCCCAGTTCTTCGTCCAAACGCCGCACAGCACAAACGCCAGGATCCTCATCCCATTCGGGATGCGTGCAGCAGGTGTTCGCCCATAGTCCGGGCGTGTGGTATTTGTGCATGGCCCGCTGTTGGATCAGCATCTTGTCCCCGTCCATCACAAAGACCGAGACCGCTTTGTGCCGCAGCCCCTTAAGGTGCGTTTCCAGTTTCTCAACAGGGGTCAATGCGCCATCGACCCAAGCAGGGATCATAATTGTCATGTTTTAAGTCCGTGTTGGGGACACAATCCCCATGAGGTGAGCAACATTCTTGATCCCGATCTTTAGATGGGCCAAAGGCCGCGCGGCAACCAATTTCTTGTTCATATAGGCCTCGAATGTCAGCTTTTGCACGTCGACATCGTGACACAGGCTGACGAAACGCTCGCGCCGCTCGTCCGAACGATAATAGGCGTTTTGCATCGCGCCCAGCACTTTGAAAACGCCTTTATGTTCCTTCATGAACAGTTTGCGGGCCAGTTGCAGGTCCTTTGCCCGACCTGAGGCAAGGCAAGCAGAGGCCGCCGTCGCCGCCACGCGCCCACCGACCATGGCATAGTAAATTCCTTCACCAGAGGAGGGGGCTACAACGCCTGCCGCATCACCGGCCAGCACCACATCAACCCCGTTGTCCCATTTATCCAAGGGTTTCAGTGGGATAGGCGCCCCTTCTTTGCGGATTGTTTCGCACTCGGCCAAACCTGAGGCTGCGCGCAGATCCGCCGTGGCTTTTTTCAGGTCTACACCGTCGATGCCTGTGCCCATGCCAACACTGGCGGAATGGCCATGGGGGAAAACCCAGCCATAGAAATCGGGTGAAATCGCGCCATCATAAATCACGTCACAGCGCATAGGATCATAATGCTCTGTGGGCGCGGGGGCTTTGATGATCTCGTGATATGCGATCACATAAGGGATCTTGTCGCCGCCGGGAACTTCGGCACGGCCCACATCCGAGCGCGCACCATCTGCACCGATCACCAGTTTCGTGGTCATGCGCATCTCGTTGCGGCTGATCTTGTCGCGGTAGACCACATGTGTGCCGTCGCCGTCGCGCTCGATCCGCAGGAAGGTGCCCGTATGACGATGGGCCCCGGCAGACGCCGCACGTTTGCGCAGGAACTCGTCGAAATGTTCACGATCAACCATGCCGACAAAGCCGTTCTCGATCGGGATATCCACAGCCCGTTGGGTCGGCGAAATCATCCGCGCGGTGTTGATTTTGGCCACAACCTGTTCGTCAGGAATAAAGAAGTCATCGATCAGACGAGGCGGCACAGCACCGCCACAGGGTTTGATCCGACCGTCACGGTCAATCATCGCAACTTTGTGGCCCGAGCGGGCGAGATCTTCGGCAGCTGTGGCACCAGAGGGCCCACCGCCTACGACAACAACATCATACATCATTCATTCTCCCGCAACTGCGTGCATTGGCGATGCACGGTGAGTGTCCATGATTTTCATGGCCATAAAGGCAGCAGCACAAAAAAGGCCCGCCTCAAATAAAAACACTGTTCCAAAGGCTTTCTCTGGCGAAAACACAAGGCGCAACAGATCTGCCCCGGCGGCACCGGCCAGTCCACCAAAGCCTGCGGCGATGGCTTGCGCCGCCCCCCACAGGCCCATGCGCGTGCCCTCGCGGGCCTCGCGTCCGTCACCTGCCAAGGCCATCATCGATCCGATAGCGGCCACTGCAAACATGCCGTTGAAAAAGCCCAAAGCGACAACAGCTGGCGTCAAGGGTCCATTGGGACCTAAAGTGCCTATAAGAGTGATTATGGTAAGTGTTGCCGCTGATCCGATACAGCCTGCAATCACCCAATGGCGCAGGGATCCGATTTTGAACCCCGTGGCCGCAATGCCGACAGTGAGCATCCCCAAAAAGACGCCGCCATTTTGCGCGCCGCTCAGGGCTGTGGATTGGCCCGGTGTAAAGTTGAAGACGAGGCCTGCGTAAGGCTCGAGGATCAGTTCTTGCATGAAATAGGCGGTCATGGACAAGAACACAAAGATCGTGAAATTGCGGGCTTTGGTTTCGGACCAAACTTGGTGCAGGCCTTCACGAAATGGCACAGCAGCCGGTTGTGGTTGCACGGTCAATCCGCGTTCGATGCCGAGAACAGCCAATGTACTCATCACCACAGCCGCGGCGCAAACAATCGCGACGATTGTCAGCAAACGCTGTGCAGAATACGGATCCAACAGCGATCCGACCACACCGGCTGTCATGGCAATCCCGAAAATCATCATCAGCCAAGTGATCGTGGCCGCTGCCGCACGACGATGCGGTGCTGTTGTTGTGGCCAAAAGGGCAAGCAAAGATGTGCCAGAGGCCCCAACACCCAGCCCGATCAGCGCATAGGCCAGAACCGACAAGGCCATACCGGCCCAGAATTGAGTTTGCAGCAAAACCACGCCCAAGGCTGCGCCAAATCCCCCAAAGGCGAGGACTATAATACCGCCGATAATCCAGCGGGTGCGATTGCCCCCTGTATCACTTTTAAAGCCCCATTTGGGTCGCGTGATCTGAATGCCGTAATGCAATGCCACCAGCAGACCGGGCAAAACAGCTGGCAATGCCAGTTCGACGACCATCAGGCGGTTCAGGGTCGATGTTGTCAAAACCACAATCGCCCCAAGCGCCATTTGGATCAGGCCAAGCCGAACAATCGAAAGCCATCCCAGCGTCATAGCGCCCCCAATCCGCGCAGCGCAAAGGCCGCAATCATCATGCCAGACACATAAAGCGTGACGCCGGTTCCGTTATACCACGGGGCGCGGCCCTTTGGATCGGTCAACAGGACGCGCATGGCCCAAAGCTGGGCCACCAGAACGCCGATGATGGCAAGAGCGTGCATAGGTTTGTCCCAAAGCGTGAGCAAAATAATAACAACCACTTGTGGCAGCGCCATCACCCAACAGGCCACCAGAGCCGCGCGTTCCGGGCCCAATGTGACAGGCAAGGAATTCACACCCATCTGGCGGTCACCCTCTAGGGCTTTGAAATCATTAAGGGTCATGATGCCATGGGCCCCGATGGCGTAAAGGGCGGCAATCACAACGATCTGCATTGATGGCGCACCGGCACTCAGCACAGCAGCGCCGGTAAACCACGGCAAGCCTTCGTAGCAAAGACCAACAAGGCCCGGCCCCCACCATCCCGAACGTTTCATTCGAACCGGTTCCGCTGAATAGGCCCATGCGGCCAGAACACCGACAATAGTCGCGCCAAATCCCCAAGGCCCAAGGGTCCAACCCAAAGCGAGGGACAAAACTGACATCGCAAGCGCGATCCAAAGGCCCCAACGTCCGGGGATACGTCCTGAAGGAATAGGTCGGTCAGGTTCATTGATGGCGTCTACATGGCGATCACACCAATCATTGGCTGCTTGCGACATGCCGCACACAACGGGGCCCGCGAGGATCACACCAACAATGACGAAAATCCATTGCCCACTTGGGGACGCACCGGACGAGACAACACCGCACAAATAGGCCCACATGGGCGGAAACCATGTGATCGGCTTGATCAACCGCAGCATAGCACGCGGTTCGGGCCACACCCGTGGATGTATATCAGAACTGACAGTCATACTGTCAGGTTACATTGACATAAAGCGATTCAGCAAGTGTAAACTACCGGTTTACACTGCCCGTTTGACTTAGGCGTCTGGGTCTTTCACCAAAAGTCCGTATTTACGCAATTTCACATAAAGCGATTGCCGTGACAGCCCCAACATCTCGGCCGCTGCAACGCGATTGTTGCTGGTCAATTCTACAGCAGTCTCGATGCACATCTTTTCGACGACATCTGTGGTTTCGGCGACGATATCCTTTAATGCAGCGCTGCCCACCAACTCCATCACTGACCTTACAGCATCATCACTCACGCCGACGCCCGGAACGCGCACGGCCTCAACACGGCTGGCATCGCGAATGGAAAAGGCAAAGGCGGGATGGGCTTGGTCTTCGAGATAAGTCGCAGAAATCTCTACAGAGGTTTGGCTGTCATAGGTGCCAATCAACTTGGTCGCGTACATGCGCATCTGACCTGTACGGCTGGCGTTTTCTATCAACACCTTGCTATCTACGGCACCGCGCGCCAGAAAATCGCCCAAGGGCTTACCCTTGACCGAGGCCACGTTGGCGGCGTCCAGCATATTGAGGAAACTGTCATTGGCCGACAGAATTGTGCCGCTTGCATTGGTAAAGACAATCGCATCCGCACCGTGTTCATAGAACCCCAACAGATGCATCGACATCTCATCAGCAACCACGGCGCCTTCTTCGGCTAGATCCAGACGGCACAAAAGTAGCCGCTCGCCCGCTGCCCTGAAGGCGGTTGGAAGGACTTTTAATTGGCGCTTGGACCGCCGCGCCTGCAATTGCAGCGGGATTTTTGTGTCAGACACAGCGATGTTGGTCAGGCTTTCCATGAACTCGCCCCGGCGACGTCCATCAAATTCCTGCGCAATCGCAGATCCGACAAGATCGCCACGGGTGCCACCCAGCAAATTTGCAGCAGCTTTGTTAATGTCTGTGATCCGACCGCTGGACATTGCGACAAAAATGATCGGCTCTGATGTGGTTTCCATCAAAACGCGGAACCGCGTGTCAAACTCGCGCTGCATCTCGTAATCGCGCTCAAGTGCGGCTTGAGCCTTGACCAATTGCTGCTGCATTTCTGCGATTGGACGCAAATCCCGACCTAACATCAAAACAGCACCATCCGGTCCGATTCGGTGGAAGGTATAGCGAATAGGGAATTCGATGCTGTTATCGGTGTGGTTCAATTCGATGGATGGGCCAGTGGGTTGACTTGCGTGAAACGCCTCAAGACGGCGATCCAGTTTTTCGACACTTTCAATCGTCAGGAAGTCGCGAACATTGCCGCCTTCCCAATGTTCCAGCCGCCCAAAAGACCGGTGATCAGGATTGATCAGCACCGAAAGGATTTGGCCCTCGTCAGTGATGACAACCGCCAGATCGGACGCCGACGA
Organism: Algirhabdus cladophorae; assembly: GCF_044772865.1. Lineage (GTDB taxonomy): Bacteria > Pseudomonadota > Alphaproteobacteria > Rhodobacterales > Rhodobacteraceae > Algirhabdus > Algirhabdus cladophorae. The sequence continues at coordinate 32,360 of NZ_CP173030.1, read as the reverse complement.
GATAATGTTTCCCAAAACGTCCGGCGCAATCAAAGGGATCGCGCCACTGTTCCAGTACCGTGTCCCGCGCGAACTCATGCCTGACCCTGCCAGCTTTGATGGTGACTGGTCCGCATGGGTATTTACCTGCTGCTCTGGAGGGATGCGCCGCCGCGCGTTTGGACTTTCAGTGCGCATAGTCGCAAGGCTTCTTTAGTATCGGTCGTAACAACGTCGGCCCCCGTCAGTGCCCTAAGGTTTGCTTTGAGTTGAACAATCGAGCCACCCAAAGCAATGGGCGCTGCGTTATTCATCGCTTGTCTTGCAGTTTTTACGATATCCCGGACCAATTCAAGGTTTTCTCCGCAAGATGCGGAAATCATGAACAAATCATAGTCGCGTTCGCGCAATTCTTGGGCAACGTCGTGCTTGCTCTGCCCGAGTTTCAAGCGAACCGAAACACCCTGCCGGCGCAATTGGTTCGAGGCCACCATAGCCCCCAGCGTGTGGTATTCATCGCTGAGCACAACCAACAGCACATTTGGCGCAGTTGGGTCCGCCGCCAGATCTGCATAGAAATCATTCGACAGTTCACGCAGCATGGCCTGAAGGCGGGCCGTGCCAATGGTGACATCTGCAAAGCTGACGCTGTCCTCACACCATTCTGTGCCCAACTGATGGGCCGCCAACGGGATATAGTCGTCGATCATCGCCGCAGGGGTCACACCTGCTGACAACATGTGATCGAGGGCGCGTTGCTGCGCATCCGGATCAAATTCTTTTACCGCAGTGCACAGCATATCCACCAGCTCCTGCGAGGGAGCCGCCATGTTGGCCGTCTTTTGAGAGGCAACAATAGATAGCACGCCAGTGGCAAGTGCATCTACTTTTTGCGGATCAAACCCGAAGGCAGGAGAGCGCGCTGTTTTAGGTCCGTCCGTCATTGGTACAGTTCCATTTAAAGCGGCGTGCGGGGCCTGGCAGGTCTAAATTGACACGACCAACACCATACACTGGGTAGAGTGTCTCAGGTCCGCCCCTATATGTCAAAGTGAATTGACAGTTGTCCCACCACATAGGGGCAAACCTATACACATCAGCCCCCACTTCTCCATGAAATACGGAGCATTTGACCCATAACAGGGCGCATCTGGCCAATTCATTTTTAGCCCAAGTGTCAACCTAAAGAGTGTAAGTTTTAATTGACACTTTTGGGAATCCAAGTCAGTTTCTTTGTATACCGTTCGTCAGGGAGCAGGTTTTGAATACGTCACATCACCCCCAGCCAAGGGCCGTTTTTCTCTATACGCCCGAGGAACGCGTTCGTCGCGACACTACGATTTGGACCACTGTCCAAGGGGTTTTGGCGCCGTTGCAATTTCTGGTTTTCGTGGTCTCGCTAGGGCTGGTTTTGCGCTATCTTTTCACAGGCGCAGGCTATGAAATCGCCACGGTATCAATCCTGATCAAAACCGGATTTTTGTACCTCATAATGATCACTGGCGCGATCTGGGAAAAGGTTGTGTTTGGGCAGTACCTTTTTGCCCCTGCGTTCTTTTGGGAAGACGTGTTCAGCTTTGCTGTGATCGCTCTGCATACCTTATATATATGGGCTTTGCTCACTGGATCCTTGGGTCCGGTCCAGCTGATGCTCCTCGCTTTGGCAGCTTATGCCGCCTATGTAATCAACGCTGGTCAGTTCCTGTGGAAACTGCGCATGGCCCGTCTGCAAGGGGTCCCCGCATGACCGATCAAACACCCATTCAACCCGCCCGCGGGTGCCGCGACACACCGGTTCTAAAGGAACGTGGTCAGCGCGAGGTTTTTTGTGGCCTCACAGGGATCATCTGGCTGCACCGCAAGATGCAGGATGCATTCTTTTTGGTGGTGGGCAGCCGGACTTGTGCCCATTTGCTGCAAAGTGCGGCGGGTGTCATGATTTTTGCCGAACCACGTTTTGGCACAGCGATTCTCGAAGAGAAGGATTTGGCCGGTCTGGCGGACGCCCATGAGGAGTTGGACCGCGAAGTGGCCCGCCTTCTGTCACGTAGACCTGACATTCGACAACTTTTCTTGGTGGGATCCTGCCCTTCCGAGGTGATTAAGCTGGATTTGGCCCGCGCGGCCGAGCGTATGACTGTGCAATACGCCCCAAAAGTCCGCGTGCTGAATTATTCCGGATCGGGAATCGAAACCACATTTACCCAAGGCGAGGACGCGTGCCTTGCCTCCATGGTGCCGGTATTGCCTGAAACAGATGCCCGCGAGTTGCTGCTGGTTGGCGCCTTGCCCGATGTGGTCGAGGACCAAGCGTTACAATTGCTGGGCGACATGGGCATCGGCCCAATCCGCGTTTTGCCCGCCCACCGGGCCGACGACGAGTTGGCTGTTGGCGAAAACACTGTCTTTGCCCTGACCCAGCCGTTCCTTGGCGACACTCATGCAGCGCTTGAGCGTCGCGGCGCCCGTCACATTCCGGCCCCCTTCCCCTTTGGCGATGAAGGCACCACTGCATGGCTAGCCGCTGTCGCCGCTGAGTTTGGCGTCGATCAAGAGACATTCGAGCGTGTCACTGCCGCCCCACGCGCCCGTGCGCGCAAGGCAATTGCTGCCGCTGCGGCTGATCTGAACGGCAAATCGATCTTCTTCTTCCCCGACAGCCAGTTGGAAATTCCTCTGGCCCGCTTCCTGACCCGCGAATGTGGGATGGAGGCCATCGAAGTGGGCGCACCATATATACACAAAGATTTGGTTGGCCCCGATCTGGACCTTTTGGCAGAAGGCCCGGTTATTTCCGAAGGCCAAGACGTGGACCTGCAATTGGACCGTTGCCGTGCCGCCCGTCCTGATCTGACCGTCTGCGGTCTAGGACTTGCCAACCCTCTAGAGGCCGAAGGCCTGTCCACGAAATGGGCCATCGAATTGGTCTTCACCCCTGTGCATTTCTACGAACAGGCCGGCGATCTGGCCGGTCTCTTTAGCCGCCCTGTGCGCCGCAAAGGGGTGTTGTCCCTATGAAACTGACCGTCTGGACATATGAAGGCCCACCCCATGTGGGCGCCATGCGCGTCGCCACTGGCATGACCGGCTTGCACTTTGTTTTGCACGCCCCGCAAGGTGACACATACGCCGATTTGCTGTTCACCATGATCGAACGTCGCAACCATCGCCCGCCGGTGACCTATACAACATTCCAAGCCCGCGATTTAGGCTCGGACACTGCGCTGCTCTTCAAGTCGACCTGCCAAGATGCCTATGACCGTTTTGAACCCGAAGCGATGATCGTAGGCTCGTCTTGCACCGCGGAACTGATCCAAGATGATCCCGCAGGCCTTGCCGAAACCATGGGCATGCCGATCCCGATCATCCCGTTGGAATTGCCCAGCTACAGCCGCAAGGAAAACTTTGGCGCGGACGAGACGTTCTATCAAATCTGTAAGGCTCTGGCCAAACCGGCAGAGCGCACCAAACGTGTATCGTGCAATATCCTTGGGCCAACCGCCCTCGGCTTCCGCCACCGCGACGATATCGAAGAACTGACAGGCATGTTGTCTGACCTTGGCATCGACGTGAATGTCGTGGCCCCAATGACAGCTTCACCCAGCGACATCGCGCGTATGGGGGCTGCTCACTTTAACGTGCTGCTATACCCCGAAACAGGCGAGGCCGCAGCCCGTTGGTTCGAGCGCGAGCACAAGCAACCCTACACCAAAATCGTGCCCATCGGCGTTGGTGCGACCCGTGATTTTGTGGCTGAAGTCGGCCAAATCATCGGTCGCGATCTGAAAGCCGATGAAAGCCGGTTGCGCATGCCGTGGTGGTCACGGTCCGTTGACAGTACTTATCTGACAGGCAAACGCGTCTTTATCTTTGGTGACGGTACTCACGTCAAAGCCGCCGTGCGCATCGCCCGCGAAGAAATGGGTTTTGAAGTGGCCGGGCTGGGCTGTTTCAACCGCGAATTTGCCCGCGATATTCGCGCGTTAGGCAAGGAAATCGGTGTCTCCGCTCTGATCACCGATGATTACCTCGAGGTCGAGCAAGCCATCGAAGAAATTCAGCCCGAAATGATCCTCGGCACCCAGATGGAACGTCATATCGGCAAACGTTTGGGCATTCCTTGCGCTGTGATCTCGGCTCCTGTTCATGTTCAGGATTTCCCTGCGCGCTATTCGCCACAAGTGGGCTTTGAAGGCGCGAATGTGATCTTTGATACATGGATCCATCCACTGGTCATGGGTCTGGAAGAGCATCTTTTGCATATGTTCCGCGATGATTTCGAATTCCACGACGCCGCAGGGCCTAGCCACCACGGTGGTCATTCGCCCAAGCCCGAATTGGTTGTCGAAAACACGCCTGCACCTTTGGATGATGGAAACGTCATCTGGCTGGACGATGCCGAGCGTGAATTGAAGAAAATCCCGTTCTTTGTGCGCGGCAAGGCCCGCCGCAACACCGAAAAATTCGCCACTGAAAAGGGTGTGAACCAAATAAGCGTTGATACGCTGTACGAAGCAAAGGCCCATTTTGCGCGATAGCAGCGATCATATAGGATATCGCGTGGCGATCATCACGCTGGACAGCCATGCGGCGGGTCCGGCGCATCGCGTTTTGCCGCGTTTGCTGGATGATTTTCCGGGGCTTCATGTGTCCGTGCATGCCGCCGCCGAATGGGCCGAAACCCCCGGCACGTTGGACGAGGCGAAAGACGCCATCGCCCATGCAGATATTGTTGTGACCAACATTTTGTTCCTTGAGGAACACGTACAAGCGATTGAACCTGCGTTGCGCGCCCGTCGTGATCATTGCGATGCTATGGTCAACGTCATTGCCGATGGTGCAATCACCCGTTTGACCAAAATGGGCGACGTGGACCTCAGCAAGCCTACTTCGGGGGCGATGAAATACCTCAAAAAGCTGAAACCAGACACGAAGAAAGCCAAATCCGGCGAAAGCCAGATGAAAATGCTGCGCCGTCTGCCAAAGATTTTGAAGTATATCCCCGGCAAGGCGCAGGATTTGCGCGCCTATTTCCTGACCATGGAATACTGGCTGGGTGGCTCGGACGACAACGTCGAACAGATGATCCGCTTTTTGGTGGCGCGCTATTCGACAAACCCTGCATGGAACGCCGTCGAGGCCGCAGCGCCGATCGTTTACCCAGAAGTGGGTCTATATCACCCTGATTTACCGGATCATCACATCACTACCGATCTGGCTGACCTGCCAAAATCAGACGCGACCACAACAGTCGGTATCTTGATGTTGCGCAGCTATATCCTGTCCGATGACGTGGCCCATTATAACCATGTGATCCGCGCGTTTGAGGCCCGTGGCATCCGCGTTATCGCCGGTTTTGCCGGTGGTTTGGACGGTCGTCCTGCCATTGAACAATATTTTGGCGGTGTTGACGCGCTGGTCTCGCTCACTGGATTTTCACTGGTCGGTGGGCCCGCTTACAATGATAGTGACGGGGCTGTTGAGGTGTTGCGCAATCTGGATGTGCCCTATGTGGCAGCCCATCCGTTGGAATTCCAAACCCTTGGTCAATGGGGTGTCAGTGGTCAGGGTCTTGGCCCTGTTGAGACCACAATGCTGATCGCATTGCCCGAGATTGATGGTGCGACGAACCCAACAGTCTTTGCGGGTCGTCATGGCTTGGAAGGCTGCACTGGCTGTGCGTTGAACTGCCAAAACACCAGCCAGATCAAAGCCATGGCCCCCTGCCCCGAGCGGATCGAAAAGCTGGTCACCAAAACCGCGAATTTGGCCAATTTGCGTCGATCCACTGTGGCAGATCGCAAAGTTGGTATCGTTCTTTATGGCTTTCCACCCAATGCAGGTGCCATTGGCACGGCGGCGTATTTAAGCGTGTTCGAGAGCCTCTTTTCGACCCTAACTCGCCTGAAAACTGAAGGCTATGATGTGGACGTGCCTGCCTCGGTCGAGGATTTGCGCAAGGCGATCATGCAAGGCAATGCGGCCCAGTTTGGCCAAGAAGCCAACGTCATGGCCCATGTCAGTGCAGAGGACATCGTCGCCAATACCCCTTGGTTGTCCGAGATCGAAAGCGTTTGGGGCCCTGCCCCCGGTCGCATTATGGCAGACGGGCGCGGCGTGTTTGTTTTAGGCGCGCAATTTGGTAACGTGACCGTCGGCGTGCAGCCTACCTTTGGTTATGAAGGCGACCCGATGCGGTTGCTGTTTGAAAAGGGCTTTGCGCCTACGCATGCCTTTACCACTTTCTATCTGTGGATGAAAAACACACTCAAGGCCGACGTTTTGCTGCATTTTGGCATGCACGGCGCGCTGGAATTTATGCCCGGTCGTCAAACAGGATTGGGCGAGAAGGACTGGCCCGATCGGCTGATGGGCGATGTGCCCAACGTCTATCTTTATGCCAGCAATAACCCGTCCGAGGCGTCGTTGGCAAAACGTCGCGCCAATGCTGTGACCGTGACCCATATCACACCGCCTTTATCGCAAAGTGGGCTTTATAAAGGTCTGTCCGAGCTAAAAGACAGCCTTGGCCGCTACCGTGCACTGCGCCCTGATGCGAGCGAGCGGACCGAGTTGGAGGCCCTGATCCTCGATCAAGCTGCGGCCGTGGATATGGCGGGTCACTCTGTGGATCAGCTTTGGGTTAAATTGCTAGAAACCGAAGACGCGCTGATCCCCGAGGGCCTCCATGTGATGGGGCGTCCTTTGTCTGATACGGCACGGGCCGATTATCTGGCGTTGATGGCTGATCAATCGCCTGAGGCTTTGGAAAAGGTCGATGCTTTGCTGGCAGGTGATCACGAGTTAACCGGTTTGATGCGCGCCTTGGGCGGACATTTTGTAGAACCTGTGGCCGGTGGTGACCTGATCCGGTCTGCAGATGTGTTGCCAGCGGGTCGGAACATCCATGCCTTTGATCCTTTCCGCATGCCCACGGCCTTTGCGATGCAAGACGGCGCGAAATTGGCGCAAGTGTTGCTAGACAGCCAAGAGGTGATGCCGCGCACAGTCGCTTTGGTCCTGTGGGGCAGCGACAACATTAAGTCCGATGGCGGGCCTATTGCCCAAGCGCTGGCTTTGATGGGTGCAAAACCACGTTTTGATGACTATGGGCGTCTGTCCGGTGCCGATTTGGTGCCACTGGCCGAATTGGGTCGCCCGCGCATTGATGTGGTGATGACCCTTTCGGGAATTTTCCGCGATTTGCTGCCGTTGCAGACCCAAATGTTGGCAGAAGCCGCCTACAAATGCGCCGTGGCCGACGAGCCTGCAGACATGAATTACATCCGCGCCCATGCGCTGTCTTATGCGGCTGAAACCGGCGTTGACATGGAAGAAGCCGCGCTGCGCGTGTTCTCGAACGCCGAAGGCGCTTATGGATCGAACGTCAACGTCATGGTCGACAGTTCAGCCTTTGGAGACGAGGACGAATTGGCCGATGCCTATCAGGCCCGTAAAGGGTTTGCCTACGGGATGAACGGTAAATCTTCGGCCAAGGCGGACTTGCTGCAGGCGACTTTGAAAGAGGTCGACTTGGCCTATCAGAACCTTGAGAGTGTCGAGTTGGGTGTGACCACAGTCGATCATTACTTTGATACACTCGGCGGTATTGCCCGCGCTGTGAAACGCGCCAATGGCGGGGTCGAAACCAAGGTGTTTATCGGTGACCAAACACGCGGATCTGCGCAAGTGCGCACATTGAAGGATCAAGTGGCGTTGGAGACGCGGTCGAGATCGCTGAACCCAAAATGGTTTGAAGCGATGTTGGAGCATGGCCAGGAAGGTGTGCGTAATATCGAGGCGCAAGTGACAAACACCATGGGCTGGTCGGCCACCACAGGGCAAGTGGAGCCATGGGTTTATCAGCGCCTGTCTGAGACATTTGTGTTGGATGAAGACATGCGCGAGCGTTTGGCCGCGTTGAACCCGCAGGCCTCGATGCGGATGGCGAACCGGCTGTTGGAAGCCAGTGATCGCAACTATTGGCAGCCCGATGCGGAGACATTGGACGCGCTGCAGGATGCCGCGGACGCTTTGGAAGATCGTTTGGAAGGGATTGCAGCGGAATGAATGCAAAAATGAATTTTTGCAGCGCATGCTGCGAGCGGGCTGGGGGCGTTGCCCCCCGACACTGCGTGTCTCCCCCCAGAGTATTTATCGAAAAAAGAAACATGGGGCTTGGTGCCCTATTGAAAGGAGGCTTGTGATGAGCCCACGTGATGAAATTCCCCAACTGCGCGGTCAAGATGGCGAAGGATCGGTTCAGGTGCATCAGGATGATGCCATGAAGATTGAAGGCGCGAAGGTGTTTTCGGTTTACGGCAAAGGTGGGATCGGCAAATCGACAACCTCGTCTAATCTGTCGGCGGCGTTTTCCAAGCTGGGCAAGCGGGTTTTGCAGATCGGTTGTGATCCCAAGCATGACAGCACCTTTACGCTGACAGGGTCGTTGGTGCCCACAGTGATTGATATCCTGAAGGATGTGGATTTCCATTCCGAAGAATTGCGCCCTGAGGACTTTGTCTTTGAAGGCTACAATGGTGTGAAATGCGTTGAGGCCGGTGGTCCCCCTGCGGGCACCGGGTGCGGCGGCTACGTTGTTGGTCAGACCGTGAAACTGCTCAAGCAGCACCATTTGCTGGAAGAAACCGACGTTGTGATATTCGACGTGCTTGGGGATGTCGTTTGCGGTGGTTTTGCAGCCCCCTTGCAGCATGCAGATCGCGCGTTGATCGTCACGGCCAATGATTTCGACAGCATTTATGCGATGAACCGGATTATTGCCGCGGTTCAGGCCAAATCTGCCAACTACAAAGTGCGCCTTGCGGGCTGTGTGGCGAACCGGTCGAAAGAGACGGACGAGGTGGACCGCTATTGCAAGACGGTTGGTTTTAACCGGATCGCCCATATGCCTGATCTGGATGCCATTCGTCGCTCGCGCCTCAAGAAGAAGACTTTGTTCGAGATGCCCGATGACCAAGACGTGGTCGATGTGCGCAAGGAATACATCCGCTTGGCGGAGACCCTGTGGAACGGGACCGAGCCTTTGGCCCCTGCCCCGCTGCCGGATCGTGAAATCTTTGAATTGCTTGGGTTTGATTGATGCCGGACTATTCCCGCACCTTAGACCGTGTTGAGACTTATTTCGACACGACCGCCACCCAAACATGGGAGCGTCTTACATCCGACGCGCCTGTGTCGAAGGTGCGTGCGACGGTGCGGGCCGGCCGGGATCAAATGCGCGATGTGATGTTGGGCACTTTGCCTGATGATCTGACAGGCGCGCGGGTTTTGGATGCCGGTTGCGGCGCGGGCCAGATGACGATTGAATTGGCCAAACGCGGAGCTGATGTGGTTGCTGTGGATATCTCGCCCTCGCTCATCGATATTGCCAAGCAACGCTTGCCCCGTGAGTTTCACAAGCAGGTCAGTTTCCATGCAGGCGATATGCTCAACAATGCCCATGGCGCTTTTGATCACGTGCTCGCCATGGACAGCCTGATCTACTACAGCGCATCGGATATTGGTGCGGCCTTGGCCAAACTGGCGCCACGTGTGCGCGAAAACATCACCTTTACCGTGGCCCCGCGCACAGCGTTTTTGATGACCTTCTTTGGCATTGGCAAACTGTTCCCGCGCAGCGACCGCTCGCCTGTGATGATCCCACACACCGCGGAACGACTGGCCCAAGCCACGCGCGATGCAGGCGTCAAAGGCGGTTTGCGCGTGGTCGAGCGGGTTAATTCAGGTTTCTACATTTCCCAAGCGATGGAACTGCGCCCATGAGCGACAAGCGCCATCCCCTGACACAGTTCAGCATGAATTTGCTGCCCTTTGCGGATGCCGCATCGGAAGGCCTGCCAGCCAAGCAATTGTTGCGGCTGAGCCTGTTTCAAGTGTCCGTTGGGATGGCCTCTGTTTTGCTATTGGGTACGCTGAACCGCGTGATGATCGTGGAACTCAGCCTGTCCGCGATGATCGTGGCTTGCATGATTGCACTGCCAGTTCTGATTGCCCCGTTTCGTGCCCTGCTGGGGTTCCGATCAGACACTTACAAATCCGCCATTGGCTGGAAACGCGTGCCCTATCTCTGGTTTGGCAGTCTTTGGCAGTTTGGTGGCCTTGCCATCATGCCTTTTGCCCTGCTCGTCCTTGCGGATCGCGGCAAGATCGGCCCGGAATGGGCCGGTGAAGTATTGGCAGCCCTCGCCTTTTTGATGACAGGTCTTGGCCTGCACATGACGCAAACCGCAGGCTTGGCGCTGGCCAGTGATCGTGCCTCGGACGAGACGCGCCCGCGGGTCGTGTCCCTGCTGTATGTCATGTTCCTTGTGGGCATGGGGATCAGTGCCGTGATCATTGGGTTGCTGCTGCGCGACTTTAACGAGCTGAAACTGGTCCAAGTGATCCAAGGGGCCGCTGTGGTTGGGATCATTCTGAATATTGTGGCCATTTGGAAACAGGAAAAGATGGCACCCATGACCAAAGCAGAGCGGGCCGAACCACGCCCCAGTTTCCGCGATGCGTGGCGCGATTTTGCCCAAGGCGGCCAAGCAGGTCGTTTGATCGTGGTCGTGTTTATGGGAACCATGGCGTTCAACATGCAAGACGTGTTGCTTGAGCCTTATGGCGGCGAGATCCTTGGCCTGTCCGTATCTGCTACAACACTGCTGACGGCCATGTGGGCTGGCGGTGCATTATTCGGGTTCCTGATGTCGGCCAAATGGCTGGCGAACGGGTTGAACCCCTACAGAATGGCTGCGCGGGGGCTGCTTGTCGGTCTTGCGGCCTTTAGTGCGGTGATTTTCGCTGCACCTTTGAATTCCAGCGCTTTGTTCTTCATCGGATCAGGCGGCATTGGATTGGGGGGTGGCCTCTTTGCAGTGGCCACTCTGACAGCTGCGATGGCAATGCCTGCAACGGGCAAAGCCGGTCGTGGTTTGGCGTTAGGCGCGTGGGGGGCGGCACAAGCTACCGCTGCTGGTGTGTCCATCGCAATTGGCGGAACCCTGCGGGATGCAGTGAACGCCGTGGCACTAAACGGGACATTAGGCGAAGGATTGGTCAGCAAGGCCACTGGCTATTCGGTCGTCTATCACACGGAAATTGCTTTGATTTTCGTGACGCTGATTGCTTTGGGACCGCTTGTGCGGTTCGGGAGTGATCTTAATCAAAATAGGGAAGACGGTCCGTTAGGGCTGGCTGACTTCCCGACGTAAAGACCCTTTTAGGAGGACAAAATGACAGAGACATTCTTTGGCCAATTCGATCTTGCCAGCCTTGCGGTTTGGCTTTTCTGGGGCTTCTTCGCACTGCTGATTTACTATCTGCAGACCGAAAACATGCGCGAAGGCTACCCGTTAGAAGATGACGACGGCAAACCAGCCGCCAACCAAGGGCCCTTTCCCGTGCCCTCGCCCAAAACGTTCAAACTGCCACACGGTCGTGGCGACGTGACATTGCCCGGGCCTGATCGTCAGGTGCGGACAGATCTGGCGCTGAAACGCACCAGCGAAAGCAACGGTTTCCCAATGGAACCCACTGGCAACCCCTTGGTAGACGGTGTCGGTCCCGCCAGCTGGGCTGCGCGTCAAGACGTGCCAGAACTGGACGGCAAGGGTCATCCAAAAATCCTGCCTATGGCAAAACTGGCAGCCTTTAGTGTGGCGGCTGGATCTGATCCACGCGGCATGCCCGTTGTGGCTGGCGACAAGCAAACCGTTGGGACCGTCACCGACCTTTGGGTCGACGAGCCCGAGCAACTGGTGCGCTACCTTGAGATCGAACTGGAAAGCGGCGGCAAACGTCTGGCACCGCTTCCGCTGGCCCGTATCTGGGGCGGCAAAGTTCTGATCAAATCAATCTTCGCGGAACATTTTGCCGATGTTCCAACAACGAAATCCGACAGCCAAGTGACCATGCTGGAAGAGGAAAAAATCAGCGCCTACTACGGCGGTGGGAACCTCTATGCCAGCCAAGCACGGCTGGATCCACAGATCTAAGCAAAGGAGGCTCTGATGCCCCACGACGACTTTCAAATCGAACCGATCAAAGGGTTGCCCGAAGTGCCACCCGAAGGTGAAGAAATCCTCTGGCAAGGGCGTCCCAACTGGTGGGCGCTGGCCAAGGAAAGTCTTTCACTGAAATGGGTGGCGGGCTATTTTGTCCTCCTTGCGGTTTGGCGGTTTGTGGTTGTGATGGATCAGATGCCTTTGGGCAAAGCCGTTCAGATCTCGATCCCCTTCCTGATTTTAGGGGCGATCTGCTGCGGTCTGTTGATGCTGGTGGCCTATGTTCAGGCCAGATCAACCGTTTATACGATCACCAATCATCGCGTCGCGATGCGGATCGGGGCAGCCCTGACACTGACCCTGAATCTGCCGTATCGGTGGATCGATAACGCTAATCTGGACCTGCGCAAATCCGGCACTGGCACCATCGCCCTCCAGACAGGCGGTAAAACACGCCTGTCTTACCTGATGTGTTGGCCCCACGTGCGCCCATGGCGCATGGCCCGCATGGAACCTGCGCTCCGCTGCATCCCTGACGCTGCCAATGTCGCACAGATATTGGCGCACGCAGCGGAGACGCGGGTCTCCTCCCTTAAAGCCACAGCAGACACGGCCTCCATGCCCTCTGCCCTGCCAGCGGAGTAGACCCAGATGGATATTTCACGCCAAAAAGCCGAAATGCGCGAACGGGATCGCGAGATGATCCCAGTTGCGCTGGTGCGCGCGATGTTCGGGCTGACGTTTGTGATCCTGATGATCGTGGCCTATGCCCGCTTTACCGACCGCCCTCTTGAGGCTTTGCCGCCTGTGGCCGACGTGGTGACCGAACGCAGCGTGGTTCTGTCGGGAGACATGAGCGGGGCTGCAGCCGTACACGGGGCCGACGGCACATTAATTGCGAACTTTGATTCAGAACAAGGCGGATTCATCTCCGGTGTTTATCGTGTTTTGGAACGTGAACGACTGAAACACGGGGTCGCTGTGGATGCGCCCGTGCGTTTGGTGAAATTCGACAATGGTCGTATGATGATCTTCGACGACACTACCAACTGGCGTGCCGACCTTATGGGTTTTGGCGCCACAAACCGAGCCGCCTTCGCCACGCTGCTTGCCGAGTAAACAAAAGGGAACCGACATGGGATTTTTCACCCGAGAAACCGAAACAGCGCCGTGCACTGTTGAAATCAGTCACCGCTTTGAAGAACTCAGCGCCCACGTGCGCTTTAACAATGGCACCACTGTAAATCCGGGCGACAGCGTCCAGGTTCAGGGCCCCGAGATCATGGCGCCCTACGGCGAAGTTGTCTCGGAAGATCGCATCGCCGTGATCACCCGCGCCTCTGGTTTGGAACGCATGTGGACACGCGCCACAGGTGATTTCGAATTTATGGAGCTGTGCGAATTTTCCTTTAGCGAAGAGGTAATGTCATGAACGTGCAAAACTCTGGCGCCACTCATTCCTCTGAAGCCGCAACAGCCGAAGAGGCCATCGCCCTACAAGAAGCCCTGCCCGACATCATCACTTCCGAGAAAGCGACTGAGATTGCGATGCAAAATACGCTGCTCACGCCGCGGTTTTACACCACTGATTTCGACGAGATGGACGCGATTGACGTGACCCCTGTTCGTGCAGAATGGGACAAGCTGATCGCGCAGATGGTGTCCGACCCGAACAAGGGCCATTTCAAAAAGACAGAAGACTGGGACAAAGTTGATTGGGACGGGATGGAGCCTAAACTAAAGGCCGAATTTATCGACTTTCTGATTTCCAGCTGTACTGCCGAGTTTTCCGGCTGCGTTTTGTATAAAGAAATGAAGCGTCGCGGCTCGAACGAGGATATCACGCAACTGTTCCAGCTGATGGCCCGCGATGAGGCCCGTCATGCAGGCTTTATCAACGATGCCCTGCGCGAGGCTGGTATCCGTGTGAACCTTGGCTTTTTGACCCAGCAAAAGAAATACACGTACTTCCGGCCCAAATTCATCTATTACGCCACTTATCTGTCAGAAAAGATCGGCTACGCCCGTTACATCACTATTTACCGGCATCTGGAAGCGAACCCTGAATTGCGCTTCCATCCGATTTTCAAATGGTTCCGCGAGTGGTGCAATGACGAGTTTTCCCATGGCGAGGCTTTTGCCCTGCTCATGAAAACCGATCCCAAGCTGACCCAGAGCTTTACCAACAAGCTGTGGATCAAGTTTTTCCTGACGGCCGTCTATTCCACCATGTGGATCCGCGACCACCAACGCCCCGTTTTCCACGAGGCTTTGGGTGTCGATGTGACGTGGTACGGCCAAGAGGTGTTCCGCAAAACCTCCGAAATTTCCAAGCAGGTCTTTCCAATGACCTTGGACATTGATCACCCGCGCTGGCGCAAGGGTCTGGACAAGTTGCAAGACGCCAACATCCAAATCGCTGAGGCCAAAGCTGCGGGTAATCCTGTGAAACGCGTGTTTGGCATGGCGAAGGCGGGGATGGCGTTTATCGGCTTGTTGACGATCAAGTCGATCCCGAATGAGGCCCCCGACGATGTACGTTTGGAGCCAGTGTATTGATCCTTTGCATGCGTCATAAACGCCTTCGGCGAGAGTATTTGTCGAAAAAAGAAACACGGGGTCGTGCATGACATCCCCTTGGATCGCCCTTTTGCTGGCTTGTTTTATCTGGTGGTTCTCCACCGGAGCGATCTTGATGGTCGTCAAACGGGCAGACCGAGCAGGGGGCGATGCGCATTTATGGTCTGTGTTGTGGGGCCTTTTGGTTCTGATCGCGGGCGGCGTGGGATTTTGGGCCTCGTTGCAGATGACCTCTGTTGCCGGTGCCTATCTGGCGTTTGTCTCGGCTCTGGCGGTTTGGGGTTGGATTGAACTGGCGTTTTTGTCGGGCAAAATTATGGGCCCAATCCAGACCCCCTGCCCCGAGGACGTCCCAGAATGGGAGCGGTTCCTGCGCGCGTGGAGCACGATTGCCTATCATGAAGCCGCACTGTTGGCCGCGCTGATCCTTATGATTTTCGTCAGCCAAGGGGCCGGAAATCAGTTTGGCCTCTGGACCTATGCGGTACTGTTTTTCGCCCGCATCTCAGCCCAGTTGAACCTGTTCTTTGGGGTGCCCAAGATCAACACAGAATTCCTGCCCAAACCTTTGGCCCATTTGCCCAGCCATTTCAAAATTGCACGGCTGAACTGGCTCTTCCCGATTTCGATCACGGCCCTGTCGTTTGCGGTGGCGTGCTGGTTGGAGCGGCTTTTTGCCGTCAGTACCGATTGGCAGATCGTAGGCTTTGCCTTGCTCAGCGCGATCACAGCGCTGGCCCTTTTAGAACACTGGTTGATGGTGCTGCCATTGCCCGACGAAAAACTATGGCGGTGGATGCTGCCCAAACCTGATAATAACACAAAGACTATGAAGACAAGGACGGTACAATGAACTTTGATGCGCTTTTCCAAACCCAAATCGATCAGCTTAAAGAAGACGGAAACTACCGCATCTTTGCCGAACTTGAACGCCAATGTGGCAAGTTTCCACGGGCCGCCAACCACACCGACGGCGAAGCCCGCGATGTGACCGTTTGGTGTTCCAACGACTATCTGGGCATGGGCCATCATCCTGCCGTGATCGAGGCGATGATCAAAACGGTCGAGGCCTCGGGCACTGGCGCAGGTGGCACACGCAACATCTCGGGCACCAATATTCACCACCTTGCACTTGAAGCTGAACTGGCTGATCTGCACCAAAAGGAAGCAGCGCTGTTGTTCACCTCGGGCTATGTGTCCAACTGGGCCGCCCTGTCGACCCTTGGCAGCCGTCTGCCAAATGCGGTGATCCTGTCAGACAGTGAAAACCACGCATCCATGATCGAAGGCATTCGCCACAGCCGCGCTGACAAAGTGATCTGGAAGCATAATGATCCAGAAGATCTGGACCGCAAACTGGCCGCCCTGCCCGCCAATGCAACCAAGATCGTAGCATTTGAATCCGTCTATTCCATGGACGGTGATATCTGCCCCATGGCCGAGATTTTGGACGTCTGCGAAAAGCACGGCGCCATGTCTTATCTGGACGAAGTGCACGCCGTTGGCCTTTACGGCCCACGCGGTGGCGGCATTTCCGAACAAGAAGGTCTGGCCGATCGGATCACTTTGATCGAAGGCACGTTGGGCAAGGCCTATGGCTGTGTTGGGGGCTATATCACCGGATCAGCCGCCCTGTGCGATTTCATCCGCTCCTTTGCCAGCGGGTTCATCTTTACCACGGCCCTGCCCCCTGCTGTGGCGGCCGCTGCCAAGACATCCATCGCACATCTCAAGACCAGCGATATGGAACGCACGCGCCAACGCGAACAAGTGGCCAAGCTGCGCGCGCGACTGGATGCCCAAGGCATTCCGCATCTGGACAACCCCAGCCACATCATTCCGGTGATGATCAAAGATCCCGTGAAATGCCGCCAACTGGCTGATATTTTGATGGAGCAATATGGCATCTACGTCCAACCCATCAACTATCCAACTGTGCCCAAGGGCACCGAACGCTTGCGGTTCACACCTGGTCCTTTGCACACGGATGCCGACATCGAACATCTGGTTCAGGCCCTGGCTGTGCTGTGGAAGCAATGTGCGATTTCCCACGCGGTCGCCTAAACACATTTCAAACCACTGAACCCAATTGGGGGCGTCTGTCATAGGGCGCCCCTTTTTGATTTTGCACAATCTGTCACAAACAGGCAGGGATGCCGCATGGCACAGGCTTCCTGCTTTGCCAAGCTGATCCCCTCGGGGAGCACATGCCCGCAACCTCTGGCGGGCGGGTACTGTCATTTGGGGTCGGCGCTATCCTTGGACCGCTGATTGTGGGCTGGGCCATGCACGTCTACGGACCTTACGCGTTTTGGCTGATCCTGACGGGGATCTTCGCAGTTGTGGCCGCAGGAACGTGGACAGCTAAAAAGTCGGATGACGAGACCAACGCTGCCTAAAACCTCCAAACACTCGGGACAAAGAAAAAGTTTGGGGTAAAATAGCGTTTTCTGTTAGATTTCGACCCAATTGAAAACAATTCCAAATTTTTCGGATCAAAGGATTTTATTATGGCCGTCGTAAACACTGGAAGCGCATCCTCTGGATATACAATTTCCACAGCAAGTGAAATATATTTCACCTCTCAATTCTCAGTCATTACGAACGCGGGATCCGGAATTGATTTTTCCGCACCACTCAACAGCGTAGACTATATTTTGGCTGGCACCGTTATTGCCGACGGCAATGGGATCAATATCTCTACTAACAATGCTTCGAATAACACAAAGTTAGTGATCTTGCCCACGGGCGTCATTTTTGCGGATTTCGATGGTATCGATGTGAATGGCGATTCAGGGGATCTGTACGTTCAAGGATCCTTAACTGGCTCTACAGACGCGATAGAGATTAACGGCGACAACTGGGATATCGAAATCAGCGGCACGGCCACAGGAAATAGCGACGGCCTGGAATTCACAGGTGATGCCGCGCGGATCACCATCAGTGCAACAGGTATCCTTAGCGGTAGTTTTGATGGTATCGACTATGCCGGTAATCAAGCACTTATAAATAATTACGGTTTGGTCAAAGGAAGGACAGCCGGCATTGACGTAGACGGGGACGACAGCATCGTCAGTAACTCTGGAGAGGTCTTCGGCCAAGATGGGGTTACCCTAAACGGTCTTCGGGGCGCCGTCACAAATTCTGGCACTATCTCAGGCACTGACGTCGGGCTGAACGTGAGCAGTGCTAGTTTCCGCATCGAAAACCACGGCACCCTCAGTGGCGGTTCAGCAGAGGCACTTTTGGTCGATGGTAACCTTGGCGTTATTCTCAATACCGGTGTTATTCGCTCCGCCTATGAATTCGGCGCGATAAACCGCACCGGCGACAACAGCCTCATCAAAAACACGGGCACAATCGAAGGCCGTGTCGCGATCAATGGCAACCAAAATGAACTGATCAACACCGGCACAATTACGGACGCTATTTCGATGATAAGTGTTGGCGGCAAAATCACCAATCGAGGCGTGATCGAGGAACAGATTTTCGTGGGCTCCGATGGTTTTTCAATTATCAATGCAGGCGAAATCAACGGCGACATTTTGTTTTCAGACGGTGAAAATACCTACCGCGGCACCGGTCAGGTCAATGGCGAGGTGATCGGTGGTGCCGGGGCTGACAAGCTGATTGGTGGCAATTCTGAGGATACCTTCCGAGGTGGCGTTGGCGATGACGAACTAAAGGGCAAAGCAGGTGACGACAGCCTGTCTGGCGGCAACAACAAGGACATTTTGATCGGTGGACGCGGGCAAGATAGCCTAAGTGGCGGCAATGGCTTTGATCTGCTCAATGGCGGTCATGATGACGACACGCTGACCGGTGGCAAAGGCCAGGATACGTTCCAATTCAACCGCACCGCAGGCAATGACCGGATCACTGACTTTGAAAACGGCATCGACCGCATCGATCTGCGTGCCTTTGGGTTTAACGAAAACAACTACAACGGAAAAATCGCCCCTGCCCTCAGCAATGCAGGCAATAACACCACGTTTCTGGACCTGTCAGAACTCGGCGGCACAGGCTCGGTCATGATCGAGGGCCTGTCGTTTTCCGATGCGGACTCCACTGATTTCATCCTGTGACCGCACGACCCACCCTGTATGTGGGCAAGTCATCGCCACAAAGTGATGGTTTTTCCCCTTGCCTGTCTGGTTTTAGGGCCTAGTTTATGGCTCGGACCAAAATTTGGGAGACACCTTATGAAATTCAATCTGATCGCACTGGCCGCGGCAACCCTTATGGCAGCCCCTGCCCTTGCAGACGGGCACGCCGTTGATCTGACCGCCACAGGCGACGCAGAAGCCGGCGAAAAGGCATTCAAGCAATGCGTGGCCTGCCACGTTGTTGCAGATGCCGACGGAAATGTTCTGGCGGGCAAAAAAGCGAAAACAGGCCCAAACCTTTACGGTGTTGTAGGACGCGCAGCTGGCGCAGTCGAAGACTTTAAGTATTCCAAGTCGATGATCGCCGCTGGCGAAGAGGCTGGTCTGATTTGGGCAGAAGAGTCTTTTGTCGCCTATGTTCAGGATCCAACTGGCTTTTTGCGCATCGCGTTGGACGACAAAAAAGCCCGCGGCAAAATGGCCTTCAAAGTGCGTAAAGAAGAAGACGCACTGAACCTTTATGCCTATTTGAAATCCATTGGCCCAGCCATGGAAGAGGCCGCAGAAGAGACAACGACAACCAACTAAGTTTTGGATGTTCCAGTTTCAAAGCCGCTCCGGGCACCGGGGCGGCTTTTTTGTGGTCTATCGACAGATTCCCCATGCTTATGCAGGGTTTGGATTGCACGGATCAGGCCCAGAACCTCAAGGCCATTGTCGATGTACTCAAAACTGATGGGCACGCTGTAATAGTCGCCCTTATTCTTCCAGACGTCTTTCGCGAAATAGATCGTGTCTTTCTTAGCACCAATGCCCGCGTCAGGTTGACCTTGCCAAAGGATCTTTTCGCCAGGATCAAGGATCTGGGTCCAACCGACGGGTGCGTCACCCATTACATTGTGCTCCCAAACTGCATGTCGCGCGTCTGGGTGTTCATATCACCAACTCTGCATCCGTCATCTGTTCGTCCGTTACTTCAAACGGCGTGGCGTTCACACCATTGTCAGAGACCTTCAAAACAACATTTTGAGGGACCGGCGCCCAATCTCCAAGTGTGTCATCCAACGGCTCGGACGCTAAGATGATGCCGCTGTCCTGCGAAGTTTGGCGATAAAGGCTGGGCGCGCGCCCATCGCTGGCATGGCGGAACGCAAAAATCTCTGATCCATTGCTCATCACACAGGTCAAACGCACAGCGTTCTTAGCCCCTGATCCGTAAACACTGAAGGTTTGCAGGATCTCGACCACGACGCGGGCCGCTTCCACCGGATCCTCGTCCAAACCCTTGGCCAGCATCAGCAAAAAGATCAACTCGCTGTCTGTGCTGCCACGTCTTGCTGCATAAAGGTCGTCCGGCAACAACGCCTCCAGCGGCCGCCGGATTTCGGCAATATCTGGCACCTGCCCATTGTGCATGAAGGACCATTTACCATGGACGAACGGATGACAATTGACGCGAGATGTCTCGCCCGAAGTCGAGGCGCGGACATGAGCCAGAAAAAGCGGGGCGCGGATCATCGAACACAGGCTCAACAGGTTCCCATCAGACCAAGCCGGCAGGATATCACGGTATTGGCCAGGTCCTTGGTCCCCGTCGTACCACGCAAAGCCAAATCCGTCGCCTTGCACCGCAATTTTGGCTTCATTGGCATGTTGGCTTTGTTCCAAAAGCGAATGACTGGGATCAACAACTATGCGCGAGATCGCAAGAGCGGGGCCAAGATATGCAGCAAGTCGACACATCTTATTGGGCAGGTTGAATGAGGAACATGAGGGGCCTTTCGTATAGGCATCAATCTGCCCCGAGAGACGTCACATTTGGTCCCAAAATATTGGAATAACCTCCATGAATTGGGATTATTTCTCGCATCTTTTCAATTCATCGTGACATATGCCCGTCAAACGATCAGGATCACATCCACAACATCCGCGTCAACAGATTGGACCACTGCCACAACCTGCCCCAACAAATGGGTTTGCACATAGGCTGCATGAAACCGGCTGGGCGCACGTAGGGTCAACCGCCCCCCTGCCCTGCTTTCGCGGGTGAGCCCACGCAGCCAAGCGGCATAGAGGCTGGGGTCCTCTTGGTGCAACACGGCTTGCGCAAGGCTCCATTCATCGCCCGTCGTCAGATCGGGTGCCGCCACGTGAGTATTTGGAACCATGGGCACAACATTGGTGTCTGGCGCGGGTGTACCTTCCATACGCAACGCGAAATCGGGGCCAACAGATGGCCAATGCGTGGCGGTGTCTTGCAGGATCTCATCGATTTGAAGGCCGTATTCCGTGACCCGTCCCCGGGCCCCTGCCCGTTTGACCCTCAGCCACCCCATGCCACGCAGCTTTGCCATCTCACGCTTGACTGTGCGTTCATCCACAGACCACATCCGCGCGATCTCGCGTTGCCCCACAGCCAGTTCATCGCGCTGCCAATTGTAGCGCGCGGTGACAAGCGTCATCAAACGCAAGACCAATCGCTGTCGGTGCTTGTCATGGGCCAGTGCATAGGCGCCCAAAGCTGTCAAAAGATCGTATTTCCGTGCAGACGCACCGCGTCCCACAGGTTTCACCAACTGCATGATGTCCCTCGATATCTGCCATTTCTGGCGCCGCCTCATCATGCTAGATCATTTAGCGTCTAGCATTGCTGGGGACTGGTATCGTTTTTGCCAACGCTTTTACAGCCCCATGCCCTGATTTGCGTCCTCAACCTCGATTCTGTCAAGCCCCCAAATCAGTTGGCGTCCAAACCTAAACCCAATTCAAATGATAATTTTGGTATTAAAGGTATTATGGGACATCCTACGTGTCCCCTATTTAGCCTGTTTTGTCACCCTATTTGTAGGGATCCGTTGCATGCTGTCCCCCAATATTTTGTCTTGGCTTGGGGCAATCTCCCTGATGACTCCCGAATCGCTTTCCCCAATAAAATCAGCGGTTTCTGTGTAAATCCAGAAACAGGGAATTCCAGAATATCCCCTTTTGCATTTTTGGCAAATCCGGCGTAAAACGGAAACCAGACAGGTTTAGCGTCCCCGCAGGGACAGCTGGGCAACTATAACAACAGGCATCCATTTATGTTCACCCATACCGAACTGCACAATCTTCAGGCGCAATCCCTCAAGATGCAGAGCTTTATCCGCCAGCAAACCTATTCGCCCGAGGTTGAAAAGACGCTGCGCCGGTTCTCCAGTTGGGAGTTGGGCGAGCTGATTTTTAAGGTTAATCAAAGCACCTTGCGCGGTCGCTTGGCGGCTGACCCCTCCCTGCCCCAAGGCGAGGTCGAGGAAGATGGTCGTCAGCGGTGGTACAGCCTTGAGGAAATCAACCAGTTGCGCCGCCGTCTCAAGGTAAACCGCAAAAGCCTGATGCCCGAACGCCCCACGGGCAAGCGTGCCATTCGGGCCGCCATCGCCAATTTCAAAGGGGGGGCTGGCAAATCTACGGTGGCCTTGCATTTCGCCCATGCTGCGGCCCTGGATGGGTACCGCGTGCTTTGTGTTGATTTCGATCCGCAAGCGACACTCAGTCATTCTATGGGCCTGAGCGATGTGGATGAGGAATACACCGTTTGGGGCATCATGGCCCGCGATCTGATTCACGAAACCCAACGCATGAATACCGCGGCTCAAGGCGCTGAAAGTGGGACCGCCCTGCCCCAGCGCAAACTGCCTGCGGCGATCACGGATATGGGCCTTGATGATTTGCGCGTGACCGATTTCATCAAACCCACGTGTTGGCCCACCATTGATCTGGTGCCGTCCTGTGCCAATGCGGCCTTTGTCGAATTTGCCTCGGCCCAGTACCGGCATCTCAACCCCGAATGGTCGTTCTTTGCGGCTGTGTCGCGCTATTTGGATCAATTGCCTGCGGACGCCTATGACATGATCATTTTCGACTGCCCGCCCGCCATTGGCTATCAGTCGATGAACGCGGTTTTTGCGGCGGATGTGCTCTATATCCCGTCCGGTCCGGGCTATTGGGAATACGACAGCACAACCTCTTTTATTGGTCAGCTTGCCGAGGCTTTGGAGGACTTGGGGCGCTTCAAATCCAGCTCTGTCCCCGCGGGGACACTGCCCAAAGCCTTTGCGGATGTGCGGTTTTTGTTGACCCGGTTTGAGCCGAACAATGACCTGCACCGTGCGATGCAATCGGCCTTCCTTAAGGTCTTTGGGGACAGGGTCGCACCCAACCCGATCGAGATGACGCGGGCGGTTGAACAATCCAGCCGCTTCTTGTCCTCGATCTATGAAATTGACTACCGCGACATGACCCGCGAGACATGGCGGCGTGCGCGGACATCCTTCGATTTGGCCTATGAGGATTTCAAAGGCCATTTGATCACAGCATGGGACAAACTGGAGGCTGACCAATGAGCAAGCGCCGCGTTTTCGACATTGATTTTGAGGATACAGACCCAAGTGTCCCCGCGGGGACGGAAGGCTCTGGTCGTCGTGGCCCCATGGCTGCAGCGATCAGCGAAAGTGCTGATGCTGTGTCCGAACGTGACGCGCTTGCGGATCAAATCCGTGCGGAAAACGATGCGCTCGCCCATGAACATGTGCGGCTGAAAAAGCTCGGGTTGATCACTGGGTTGATCCCGCTCGATCAGATCCATGTGACCAAACTGGTGCGCGACCGTGCCGAAGGGATTGATCTGGAACTGGAGGAGCTGAAGACCTCAATCCAAGAGACTGGCCTGAGCAACCCGATACGGGTGCAAGAGACGGCAGATGGCTTTGAGTTGATCCAAGGGTTTCGCCGGTTGCAGGCGTTCAAACAATTGCGCGATGAAGGTGGTGCTGGCTTTGATACGATCCCTGCGGGGTTGGTGGCCAAAGGCGAAAATCTGGAAAGCCTCTATCGCCGTATGGTCGATGAAAATCTTGTGCGCAAGGACATTAGCTTTGGCGAGATGGCGCAATTGGCATGGGCTTATGTGCGTGATGGCAATCTGCCGGTGCAAGATATCAACGACGCAATTGACCAGCTTTTCGCCTCTGCCGCGCGGCAAAAACGGGCCTACATCAAAAACTTTGCGCGGCTGTTTCGCTGGCTCGATGATGCGGTACAACATCCTGCGGCCCTGCCTCGTGCTGTGGGTGTTGAGCTAAACAAACGTCTGGAAGAACAGCCTGAACAACGTGCCTTTTTGCGCGATAAGCTTCAATCAATGGGGCAAGTGACAGCAGACGAAGAACTGGCCTATTTGCGGAGTTTTCTCAAAGCCAGTGCCAAGCCCAGCAAGGGTGCGAAAACCGAACGTGTAAAGTCCGCCAAGACCAGTTTTCAGATGGCCGTCCCCGCGGGGACAGCGAAATGTGTGGCGGCCAAGGGACGGGTCGAACTGAGTCTGAACCGCGATTTTTCGGCTGTGGATCGTCAGAAATTAGAAGGTGCTGTAGAGGCGTTCTTTAAGGCGCTAGACCGCTAAGAAATCTTTGATCAATTGCGTGATCTTTTGTGGCTCTTCCTCATGGGCCAAATGCCCTAATCCCGGCAGCACAGTGACTTGGGCCTTAGGCATCTTTTGCGCCGCTTTCTCAGACGTATCTGGCGGCACGGCCTTGTCCCGGTCACCGACGATAAACAGGGTTTGATTGAAGATCTGTGGAAGGCGTGCCAACAGCCCATCCAACGACCATTGCGCCATCATTGATAGCGTGCCGTTCACGTGCTCTTTGTCACTGACTAACCGTGAATAGTGCTTGCGCCCTTCTGCATCAATATCAGAGCCTGTTCCACTGATTAGTCTCTGGACTGAGGCCTCGGAACCGTTCGCAGCAGCAAACATATTGGATACAAACGGGCTGATGGCCAGCACCTTGGCAATGACAGGAAAGACCACTCCGGCCAGCCCTTTGAAATTCCCTAAGGCCGCATTGATCCCGATGATCTTGAGGGGGGTGTCCCCGTGGGGACGGGCCAGTTCCAGCGCAATCGCAACACCTGCAGAATGGCCAATAATTGCACTTGGCTGCCAGCCTTCGTGGGCCATGAGTTTTTCGATATCAGCGGCCATCGCTTCTAAGCCGCATCTTTGCCGTGCCCCAAGCTGGGTCATGCCCTGGCCGGGCAGGTCAATGGCGACAACGTGATAGTCTTCGGCCAGTGCGGGCAGTATGTCGCGCCAGCTGTGCGTCGATCCCCCTGCGCCATGTAGCAACAGCAGAGTGGGGCCAGTGCCGATTTCCTGAACATGCCATTTATGCGGTGGGCAGATCACCTGTCGCGAATACATCGCATTTGGCCAGTCGCGCGGTTGCTTGCCCCACCTCATCGTCTCGCTAGCCGTCCAGAGCCGCTGAGACGGCCGTAGACAGCCGTTGAGCATTGGCGCGGGGCAGCGGGATGTAGGGGGCGTCCATGGTGCCTGCGAGGGCCTCAAGGGCGCGTTCTGGGCGGTTGCCCATATCGATCACGAGCGCGGACATGTTTTGGCCGCGCACGGATTGGCCCAATCGTTGCGCATCGTCCGCTGCATCTTTGCGATTTGCCTGCCCATCAAGTGCTATATTGGCGCGTCCATCGGTCAGCAGGGCAATGGTTGGCGTCATACCCTTAGACTTTGCCCCGTGGGCCACTTCCATCGCGGTCTTAAGGCCGTGGGCCAAAGGTGTGCCGCCGCCGCCGGGTAGGGCCGCCAATTGCCGCTTGGTCTGTACCAAAGATCGTGTTGGTTGCAGCAGGATATCCGCACCCTGTCCACGGAAGGACACAAGCGCCACGTGATCGCGCCGTGCATAGGCTTGGGCCAGCAGCAATTCTACCGCGCCTTTCGCCTCGTTCAGCCGTGTCATTGCGGCAGAGCCAGAAGCATCCACAGCGAAAATCAACAGGCGATCCGACTTGGATTCGTAGCGTTTGAGGCGGATGTCAGAGGGCTGGATCAGAAGGGCAGGGGCCGGGTGTCCCCGCGGGGACAGGCTTTGCCGGATGGGCTGCCACGGGGCGGCGGCGCGCAGTGTTCCAATCAGATCGATGCGGGTTTGACCGGTTAATCTACCCGCGCGGGCTGGCAGCGGGCGGCCCTTGCGATTGCCCTTTTGGACATCGCCAGACCCGTTTCCAGTGGCGCGGGTGGTTTTGGACGAGGCAAGCTTGGCAAGCACATCGTCGGGCAGATTGGCACGAACGGCGTCCAGCAGAATATCTTGTGGGATTTCGATGTCGTCCGGCGTCTGGCTATCGCCTTTTTCTGCTGTATCAGACTGCATTTCCGGTTCAGGCGGTGCGGGCTGTTCGTCTCGTTCTGGTAGCATAACTGCACGAGATGTATAAACCAATTGCGCGGCAATCTCGAGGTCCTCTGGCGCCACGTCTTCGCGGTACCAAAGCGCGGCGTGCAGGCGCGCAGTTTTCGCAGCCATCAAAGGCGCACGCAGGTCATCGATACCCAGTTTCACGGCCGTGGTAACCAAAAGTGTGCGACTTTGTTCGGATAACACAACCTTGGGTAGAAAAAACTTCGCATTTCTTAGCAATTTCTGATCGGGCCGCCAAGGATCTGCGACCGACCATGCCATATCGCTGAGATCCGCTTGAAATGCCAGACGCGCAGCAAGGGCGGCGGGCAAGGGATCGTCGTCTTCAGTGCCTTCGTCCAAAGCGATCACGCAATGCTGGGGTGTTACGTCGAGGGCCAGCGCCAGACGTGCAGCGAGGGCAGGGGGGCAGCGTTCGGCCATGGTCAGAGCAAGCGTTGCGGGGCTGTCCAAAAGGCCTGCACTGCGCACCACACGGCTTTGCGCGAGGGTCGCCCCCAAATCAACGCCTTCATACAGCACGTCGTCGCCGACGGAGGGGTGAAGTTTGCGCAAGGGCAGGGGAAGTTTCGCCAGATCGGCCGTAAATTGAGACCTAACAGGACCGGATCGCGCGCGGACCCACATCCCACCAAGACCTGCCGGATCGATCGACAACAGGGTCAGCGCCAATTGCGCCTGTGACCAGCTGTTGAGTGTCTGTTTCACCCCAAAACCTCGGTCACTGTGCGGGCGACGCGCGCGGAAGAGCCTGCATCATCCAAAGGATCCCGCCGCAAACGGTGCCGCAGAGCCATCGGGGCCACGTGGCGCAAGTGTTCGCGAGTGATTTCGCCATCTTGGTTGAAGGCGGCATAGGCCCGGGCTGTCCGAAGTAGGGTCAATTCGCCTCGCAACCCGTCGGAGCCCAATGCGACACACAGCTCGGCGCAATCGCGGAGGGTGCTGTCAGGGGTTTTGACGGCGGGCAGGGCGGTGCGGCCTTGCATAATTTTGTCGCGCAATTGCGCATCTTCGCCGGTCCAATGGGTCATGAACGGACCAGTGTTGGTTTCAAAGGCATCGCGACGCTTGATCACCTCGACACGCTCGTCGATATCCTTGGGCGAGCCTACATCGACAGACAGGCCGAAGCGGTCCAACAGTTGTGGCCGTAATTCGCCTTCTTCAGGGTTGCCGGAACCTACCAAAACGAACTTGGCGTCATGACGGATCGACAGGCCCTCGCGTTCGACGACATTCTCGCCAGATTGGGCTACATCGAGCAGTAGATCAACGATGTGATCCTCCAGCAGATTGACCTCGTCAATATACAGATAGCCACGGTTGGCCCGGGCCAGAAGCCCGGCTTCAAACGCCTTTTCGCCCTTGGTTAGGGCCTTTTCAATGTCCAACGCGCCCACAACACGATCCTCGGTGGCGCCAAGGGGCAAGTCTATCACAGGGGTTGGTTTTTCGATGACTTGATCGTCGATGATATTTGCCCAATCCGGGCAATCTTTGAGGGTGGCTGCATTGGTTGGACAGCCTGCCACGGCCTGAATAGGGGGCAACAGGGCGGCCAAGGCACGCACAGCGGTTGATTTACCGGTGCCGCGATCGCCAAATACCAAAACGCCACCGATACCGGGGTCAATTGCGGTGAGGATCATCGCTTCTTTCATCTCGGACTGGCCGACAATCGCAGAAAATGGGAACGCATGTTTTGTCATCTAAAGCTCCAATCCGGATAGGGGGCTGGTGCCGTTCCATGTGCCGGTCTCGCCAACAACTGTGAAACGCGCATAGAGTTCTTCGGCAAACCAATCGCCGTCGCGCACGGCCTTAATCGCACGTGCATGTGGGCCGTCTTTGCGGGCGAAATTGGCCATCGCTTTGGCATTCGGCCAAATCGAAAAGGTCACTTGGTGCAGCCATGGCACCTCGCCAATGCCGATCTTGAACGCCACGTTGGGATCGGTGCCGATCACCTTGGAAATGTCTGGGACTTGCCCCCAAAAGCGCGGCAAAATGCGCGGTTTGATCGTGGCGCGGGTGAGGGCGGCAAGGGGGCCATCAGTGGCTGTTTCTGTCGGGAAAAACGGCTCTATCCCCGCCCAATTGCCTCGTGAGGAAGTCGGATTAAGGAACACAGTCCAATTCTCTGAGGCTTGATGCGCATAGCGCTGGAAAATCTTGGCAGTTTGAGTTTGCTTTCGGGCCGTCGCCGCGTCGGGCCAGGTGCACAGGATCGCATAAACGCGGGTATTGGGCACAGGGGTGAATCCCTCGCCCGTGCCTGATCCGCAGAGTTTCCAAAACCCGATGTCAGGGACACGGGGCAGAGAGAGGCGCGCGGCACCCATCATTCCAAACGCCCACAGCTGCGCAAACGCGCTGTCAAAGCGAAAGAAGCTAAGGCTTACAGTCTGGTTCATTCGAGTCGGCTACATAGTGTAAACCTATCGTGACATAGTTTTGAATAAATGCAAAGGAAACTGGCGCATAGGACAAAAGCGCAGCCAAATTTGTTGTAAACTAAACTAGACAGTGCCAAGATGCCCCTATGACGGAATTTGATCCACGACTCGCTGAACATGATCTTGGACCCGCCAGCCAGCACGCGATTGTCGTGGGGGCGGGCCTTGGTGGGCTGTCTGCAGCGATGCGTCTGGGGGCTAAAGGCTATCGCGTGACGGTGGTGGATAAGCTGGATCGGGCTGGTGGGCGTGGCTCATCAATCACTCAAAACGGCCACCGTTTCGATTTGGGCCCGACAATCGTGACTGTGCCACAAGTCTTTCGCCAGCTTTGGCAAGACTGTGGGCGTGATTTTGATGCGGACGTCGATTTGCGACCCATGTCGCCCTACTACGAAATTCGTTGGGATGACGGCAGCCATTTCACCGTTGGCCCGGGCGAAGAATTTATGCGCAACGAGGTCGCGCGTCTTTCGCCGCGAGATGTCAAAGGCTTTGAGCGTTTTTTGAAAGACAGCGAAAAGCGGTATGAATTCGGGTTTGAAGGCCTCGGCCGTCGCCCCATGAATAAGCTAATGGATTTGATCAAGGAACTGCCGGGCTTTGTTGCTTTGCGCGCGGATCAATCGGTGTACAAACATGCCGCCAAGCGGGTCAAAGACGAACGGCTTCGTATGGCCCTGTCGTTTCATCCGCTCTTTATTGGCGGTGATCCGACCCATGTGACCAGCATGTATATCCTGGTTAGCCATCTCGAGAAGGAATTCGGCGTCCATTATGCAATGGGCGGGGTTCAGGCCATGGCCGATGCAATGGTGCGCGTGATCAAGGATCAAGGTGGGCGCGTCATCCAAGGCGAAACTGTCGATGAAATCCTGACCAAAGATGGCGCTGTAAAGGGCGTCAAGCTGGGGTCGGGCCATGTGATGGGCGCGGATATTGTTGTGTCGAACGCCGATCCGGGACACACCTATGATCAGCTTCTTCGCAATTATCCCAAGAAACGTTGGACGCCTAAAAAGTTGAAGAACGCCCGATGGTCTATGGGGCTGTTTGTTTGGTATTTCGGAACCCAAGGCACTGCCGGCAAATGGTCGGATGTGGGCCATCATACGATCCTGAACGGGCCGCGGTATCGTGGCCTTCTGAAGGATATCTTTATGAAACGGCATTTGGCCGATGATATGTCGATCTATTTGCACCGTCCTTCTGTGACCGATCCCACTGCAGCCCCTGAAGGCGATGACACGTTTTACGCCCTGTCACCCGTGCCCAATCTGGTGGGTGAAGGCGCTGTGGATTGGGACACCGAGGTCGAGAGGTATCGTCAGAAAGTTGAGGCTGTGTTGCACAACAAACTGATCCCGGGTTTTGCGGATCATCTTAGTGCCTCCGAGATCTTCACGCCCAAGACCTTTGAAAGCCGCTATTTGTCGCCCCATGGTGCAGGTTTTTCCCTCGAGCCGCGCATTTTCCAAAGCGCATGGTTCCGGCCCCATAACATCAGCGAAGAGGTCAAAGGCCTCTATCTGGTGGGGGCGGGGACGCATCCCGGGGCTGGCATTCCGTCTGTCGTGACCTCATCCGAAGTGTTGACGCAACTGGTGCCGAACGCGGCGAAAGTGGCTGCAGAATGATTGCGCCTGCTGATCTGGAACATTGCCGTGAGGCGATCCGCCATGGGTCCCTGTCGTTTCATGCCGCCTCTAAACTATTGCCTGCTTCGGTGCGCGATCCGGCCTTGGCGCTTTATGCGTTTTGCCGCTTGGCAGATGATGCCGTTGATCTGAACGATGAAAAGGCGACAGCGGTCTTATCCCTGCGCGACCGTCTGGACTTGGTCTATCGCGGCACGCCGCGTGATGCGCCAGCGGACCGGGCCTTTGCCGCGATCGTCGAAGATTTCGAAATGCCACGCGCCTTGCCTGAGGCGCTGTTGGAGGGGCTGGCGTGGGATGCCTGCGAAAAACGCTATGCCACTTTGTCTGATGTGCGCGCCTATTCTGCCCGCGTAGCGTCGGCCGTGGGGGCAATGATGTGCGTGCTGATGGGTGTGCGTGATGCGGATGCATTGGCGAGGGCCTGTGATCTGGGTGTTGCTATGCAGCTGACAAATATTGCCCGCGACGTGGGCGAAGATGCCCGTGCCCGCCGGATCTATTTGCCCACGGATTGGCTGGCTGAGCATCAGATTGATGTGGATGCGTTTTTCTTTGAACCACTGCCCACGACGCAAGTGCGGGCCATGGTCAAATCGCTGCTGAGTGAGGCCGATCGCCTCTATCACCGGTCCGAAGCAGGCATCAGCGCTTTGCCGCTGAAATCCCGCACTGGCATCTATGCTGCGCGGTTGATTTACGCAGGAATAGGCTCTGATTTGCGGCGCAACGGATTTGACAGCATTTCGCGCCGTGCCCATACCAGCAAACTGCAAAAGCTGGGGTGGGTCGCCCAATCTGGCCTGCGTACAGGGGTTTCGCTGGTCATGCCGCAATCCGCGGTGATCTATGCACCAGCACTGGACGAAGTGCAGTTTTTGGTGGATGCCGCCAGCCGCGCCAAGCCCCAAAGCACCAGCATCTGGGGCACAGGCAAAACCGCCGGTGTTGTGGATATGCTGATGGAGCTTAAGCAGCGCGAGCAGGCGCAGCAGACACTCGACAATTCTGGAATGGAACCTAGCTAACGTACCAACTTGAGAAGGGATGCCCTAGATGGATTGGTTTGTTTTTGCTTTGTTTATGGCCGCCAGTTTTACCGCCGCCGCCACAGGATCCTTGTTCCCGCCGGACCAATGGTACAAGGACCTCACCAAACCCGGCTGGACCCCACCCAATTGGCTGTTTCCCATTGCTTGGACGATCCTTTATGTGGCCAGTGCCTATGCCGCGATGCACATCGCACTGCACGAAAACAACGCCGTACCTATGGGGTTTTGGGCCTTCCAGATCGCGGCCAATACCCTTTGGACACCGATCTTTTTTGGCCTGAAAAAACTGGGCGTGGCTATGGTAGCGATCTTGGTTTTATGGATCGCGGTCCTTGGAACGTTGATCACTTTTTTCCAGCTTGACCAAGTGGCGGGTTTGTTGATGGTGCCCTATCTGATTTGGGTTAGCTACGCCGCAGCGCTGAACCTAAACATCTGGCGCACCAACTAAGTTTCTTTAGTCCTGAAATACCTTAGGGTGAGAGACGTAGCTGCGAGGGGTAATACCCTTAATCATCAAACTGCCATCCGGGTCTGCGCGGGACGCGTACTGCTAACATTGGCTTGATCAGGGGTGAGCGGAATCGCACCAGATCCAGCGCCTCATGCACGCCTACGGTTTCAACACCGCCATATTGCGTGCGCACAGAGGATCGCGAATAAAACGGTGCATCCAGCATGTTTTGGACTTGGTGCGGGGTATAGCCTGCGTCGGCGCGGGTCTCGCGGCGCACTTGCCAGAGGGAGCGTTTCATCGGTGTTTTGGGCGGGCTGTTGATCACTTTAACGCCGCCCTCTTCGTCAAAGATCATCCCTGCATCAAGGCTGGTGCCATCCAACCGGTCTGCATCATAAAAGCACAATGCGCCGTCCGGCATAGGATAGCGCCCCCATGTCCAATAGCTGAAATCATCTTCCAAGGCGCGGGTGCCAAAGTTGGCGTCGAAATAGCCGTGGCCCTCCCATTGCCAGTCCTTGGCTTCCAGTTCTACTTTGATGTCTGAACACGGCGCAAAGGGCCGCCAGACATGGGCGCCATCGGGCGTCAGAGGTAATTCGGCCGAGGTCAGCGCGCGGGGTGTAACAGTCACCCGTCCGCGCACGCGACTGATCAAGGGCGGGCTGGACACCTCGTTGATGTCGATAATCAACTGGCTGCCAGTCCAGTGCATTTTTGAAGGGCCGACCTCAAAGGTATCGCGGGATTTGCGCAAGGCGCTTTCGCCCCGGTCGGTCATGGTAAA
>NZ_CP173031.1:0-37459 GCF_044772865.1 Algirhabdus cladophorae | reverse complement strand
CCACATCAATGACAAAGCTTTCGCTCAGGGACGCTCCCGCGCTGTCGGTCACAGTGACCTCAACATCAATTTGCGCCGCCTCTTCGTGATCAAGGCTGAGCCCCTCTTTGAGCTGCAGCGCGCCGTCCACAACTTCAAACCGGTCGTCAGACACCTCAAAGCTGTGGCTGTCGCCCGCATCAGGATCAATCACCGACAGCGTCCCAACAACCGCACCACTGGCGTTTTCCGCAACAGACCCCCCAGACAAAGCAACCGCTGACGGACCTTCGTTCACATCCGCCACATCAATGACAAAGCTTTCGCTCAGGGACGCTCCCGCGCTGTCGGTCACAGTGACCTCAACATCAATTTGCGCCGCCTCTTCGTGATCAAGGCTGAGCCCCTCTTTGAGCTGCAGCGCGCCGTCCACAACTTCAAACCGGTCGTCAGACACCTCAAAGCTGTGGCTGTCGCCCGCATCAGGATCAATCACCGACAGCGTCCCAACAACCGCACCACTGGCGTTTTCCGCAACAGACCCCCCAGACAAAGCAACCGCTGACGGACCTTCGTTCACATCCGCCACATCAATGACAAAGCTTTCGCTCAGGGACGCTCCCGCGCTGTCGGTCACAGTGACCTCAACATCAATTTGCGCCGCCTCTTCGTGATCAAGGCTGAGCCCCTCTTTGAGCTGCAGCGCGCCGTCCACAACTTCAAACCGGTCGTCAGACACCTCAAAGCTGTGGCTGTCGCCCGCATCAGGATCAATCACCGACAGCGTCCCAACAACCGCACCACTGGCGTTTTCCGCAACAGACCCCCCAGACAAAGCAACCGCTGACGGACCTTCGTTCACATCCGCCACATCAATGACAAAGCTTTCGCTCAGGGACGCTCCCGCGCTGTCGGTCACAGTGACCTCAACATCAATTTGCGCCGCCTCTTCGTGATCAAGGCTGAGCCCCTCTTTGAGCTGCAGCGCGCCGTCCACAACTTCAAACCGGTCGTCAGACACCTCAAAGCTGTGGCTGTCGCCCGCATCAGGATCAATCACCGACAGCGTCCCAACAACCGCACCACTGGCGTTTTCCGCAACAGACCCCCCAGACAAAGCAACCGCTGACGGACCTTCGTTCACATCCGCCACATCAATGACAAAGCTTTCGCTCAGGGACGCTCCCGCGCTGTCGGTCACAGTGACCTCAACATCAATTTGCGCCGCCTCTTCGTGATCAAGGCTGAGCCCCTCTTTGAGCTGCAGCGCGCCGTCCACAACTTCAAACCGGTCGTCAGACACCTCAAAGCTGTGGCTGTCGCCCGCATCAGGATCAATCACCGACAGCGTCCCAACAACCGCACCACTGGCGTTTTCCGCAACAGACCCCCCAGACAAAGCAACCGCTGACGGACCTTCGTTCACATCCGCCACATCAATGACAAAGCTTTCGCTCAGGGACGCTCCCGCGCTGTCGGTCACAGTGACCTCAACATCAATTTGCGCCGCCTCTTCGTGATCAAGGCTGAGCCCCTCTTTGAGCTGCAGCGCGCCGTCCACAACTTCAAACCGGTCGTCAGACACCTCAAAGCTGTGGCTGTCGCCCGCATCAGGATCAATCACCGACAGCGTCCCAACAACCGCACCACTGGCGTTTTCCGCAACAGACCCCCCAGACAAAGCAACCGCTGACGGACCTTCGTTCACATCCGCCACATCAATGACAAAGCTTTCGCTCAGGGACGCTCCCGCGCTGTCGGTCACAGTGACCTCAACATCAATTTGCGCCGCCTCTTCGTGATCAAGGCTGAGCCCCTCTTTGAGCTGCAGCGCGCCGTCCACAACTTCAAACCGGTCGTCAGACACCTCAAAGCTGTGGCTGTCGCCCGCATCAGGATCAATCACCGACAGCGTCCCAACAACCGCACCACTGGCGTTTTCCGCAACAGACCCCCCAGACAAAGCAACCGCTGACGGACCTTCGTTCACATCCGCCACATCAATGACAAAGCTTTCGCTCAGGGACGCTCCCGCGCTGTCGGTCACAGTGACCTCAACATCAATTTGCGCCGCCTCTTCGTGATCAAGGCTGAGCCCCTCTTTGAGCTGCAGCGCGCCGTCCACAACTTCAAACCGGTCGTCAGACACCTCAAAGCTGTGGCTGTCGCCCGCATCAGGATCAATCACCGACAGCGTCCCAACAACCGCACCACTGGCGTTTTCCGCAACAGACCCCCCAGACAAAGCAACCGCTGACGGACCTTCGTTCACATCCGCCACATCAATGACAAAGCTTTCGCTCAGGGACGCTCCCGCGCTGTCGGTCACAGTGACCTCAACATCAATTTGCGCCGCCTCTTCGTGATCAAGGCTGAGCCCCTCTTTGAGCTGCAGCGCGCCGTCCACAACTTCAAACCGGTCGTCAGACACCTCAAAGCTGTGGCTGTCGCCCGCATCAGGATCAATCACCGACAGCGTCCCAACAACCGCACCACTGGCGTTTTCCGCAACAGACCCCCCAGACAAAGCAACCGCTGACGGACCTTCGTTCACATCCGCCACATCAATGACAAAGCTTTCGCTCAGGGACGCTCCCGCGCTGTCGGTCACAGTGACCTCAACATCAATTTGCGCCGCCTCTTCGTGATCAAGGCTGAGCCCCTCTTTGAGCTGCAGCGCGCCGTCCACAACTTCAAACCGGTCGTCAGACACCTCAAAGCTGTGGCTGTCGCCCGCATCAGGATCAATCACCGACAGCGTCCCAACAACCGCACCACTGGCGTTTTCCGCAACAGACCCCCCAGACAAAGCAACCGCTGACGGACCTTCGTTCACATCCGCCACATCAATGACAAAGCTTTCGCTCAGGGACGCTCCCGCGCTGTCGGTCACAGTGACCTCAACATCAATTTGCGCCGCCTCTTCGTGATCAAGGCTGAGCCCCTCTTTGAGCTGCAGCGCGCCGTCCACAACTTCAAACCGGTCGTCAGACACCTCAAAGCTGTGGCTGTCGCCCGCATCAGGATCAATCACCGACAGCGTCCCAACAACCGCACCACTGGCGTTTTCCGCAACAGACCCCCCAGACAAAGCAACCGCTGACGGACCTTCGTTCACATCCGCCACATCAATGACAAAGCTTTCGCTCAGGGACGCTCCCGCGCTGTCGGTCACAGTGACCTCAACATCAATTTGCGCCGCCTCTTCGTGATCAAGGCTGAGCCCCTCTTTGAGCTGCAGCGCGCCGTCCACAACTTCAAACCGGTCGTCAGACACCTCAAAGCTGTGGCTGTCGCCCGCATCAGGATCAATCACCGACAGCGTCCCAACAACCGCACCACTGGCGTTTTCCGCAACAGACCCCCCAGACAAAGCAACCGCTGACGGACCTTCGTTCACATCCGCCACATCAATGACAAAGCTTTCGCTCAGGGACGCTCCCGCGCTGTCGGTCACAGTGACCTCAACATCAATTTGCGCCGCCTCTTCGTGATCAAGGCTGAGCCCCTCTTTGAGCTGCAGCGCGCCGTCCACAACTTCAAACCGGTCGTCAGACACCTCAAAGCTGTGGCTGTCGCCCGCATCAGGATCAATCACCGACAGCGTCCCAACAACCGCACCACTGGCGTTTTCCGCAACAGACCCCCCAGACAAAGCAACCGCTGACGGACCTTCGTTCACATCCGCCACATCAATGACAAAGCTTTCGCTCAGGGACGCTCCCGCGCTGTCGGTCACAGTGACCTCAACATCAATTTGCGCCGCCTCTTCGTGATCAAGGCTGAGCCCCTCTTTGAGCTGCAGCGCGCCGTCCACAACTTCAAACCGGTCGTCAGACACCTCAAAGCTGTGGCTGTCGCCCGCATCAGGATCAATCACCGACAGCGTCCCAACAACCGCACCACTGGCGTTTTCCGCAACAGACCCCCCAGACAAAGCAACCGCTGACGGACCTTCGTTCACATCCGCCACATCAATGACAAAGCTTTCGCTCAGGGACGCTCCCGCGCTGTCGGTCACAGTGACCTCAACATCAATTTGCGCCGCCTCTTCGTGATCAAGGCTGAGCCCCTCTTTGAGCTGCAGCGCGCCGTCCACAACTTCAAACCGGTCGTCAGACACCTCAAAGCTGTGGCTGTCGCCCGCATCAGGATCAATCACCGACAGCGTCCCAACAACCGCACCACTGGCGTTTTCCGCAACAGACCCCCCAGACAAAGCAACCGCTGACGGACCTTCGTTCACATCCGCCACATCAATGACAAAGCTTTCGCTCAGGGACGCTCCCGCGCTGTCGGTCACAGTGACCTCAACATCAATTTGCGCCGCCTCTTCGTGATCAAGGCTGAGCCCCTCTTTGAGCTGCAGCGCGCCGTCCACAACTTCAAACCGGTCGTCAGACACCTCAAAGCTGTGGCTGTCGCCCGCATCAGGATCAATCACCGACAGCGTCCCAACAACCGCACCACTGGCGTTTTCCGCAACAGACCCCCCAGACAAAGCAACCGCTGACGGACCTTCGTTCACATCCGCCACATCAATGACAAAGCTTTCGCTCAGGGACGCTCCCGCGCTGTCGGTCACAGTGACCTCAACATCAATTTGCGCCGCCTCTTCGTGATCAAGGCTGAGCCCCTCTTTGAGCTGCAGCGCGCCGTCCACAACTTCAAACCGGTCGTCAGACACCTCAAAGCTGTGGCTGTCGCCCGCATCAGGATCAATCACCGACAGCGTCCCAACAACCGCACCACTGGCGTTTTCCGCAACAGACCCCCCAGACAAAGCAACCGCTGACGGACCTTCGTTCACATCCGCCACATCAATGACAAAGCTTTCGCTCAGGGACGCTCCCGCGCTGTCGGTCACAGTGACCTCAACATCAATTTGCGCCGCCTCTTCGTGATCAAGGCTGAGCCCCTCTTTGAGCTGCAGCGCGCCGTCCACAACTTCAAACCGGTCGTCAGACACCTCAAAGCTGTGGCTGTCGCCCGCATCAGGATCAATCACCGACAGCGTCCCAACAACCGCACCACTGGCGTTTTCCGCAACAGACCCCCCAGACAAAGCAACCGCTGACGGACCTTCGTTCACATCCGCCACATCAATGACAAAGCTTTCGCTCAGGGACGCTCCCGCGCTGTCGGTCACAGTGACCTCAACATCAATTTGCGCCGCCTCTTCGTGATCAAGGCTGAGCCCCTCTTTGAGCTGCAGCGCGCCGTCCACAACTTCAAACCGGTCGTCAGACACCTCAAAGCTGTGGCTGTCGCCCGCATCAGGATCAATCACCGACAGCGTCCCAACAACCGCACCACTGGCGTTTTCCGCAACAGACCCCCCAGACAAAGCAACCGCTGACGGACCTTCGTTCACATCCGCCACATCAATGACAAAGCTTTCGCTCAGGGACGCTCCCGCGCTGTCGGTCACAGTGACCTCAACATCAATTTGCGCCGCCTCTTCGTGATCAAGGCTGAGCCCCTCTTTGAGCTGCAGCGCGCCGTCCACAACTTCAAACCGGTCGTCAGACACCTCAAAGCTGTGGCTGTCGCCCGCATCAGGATCAATCACCGACAGCGTCCCAACAACCGCACCACTGGCGTTTTCCGCAACAGACCCCCCAGACAAAGCAACCGCTGACGGACCTTCGTTCACATCCGCCACATCAATGACAAAGCTTTCGCTCAGGGACGCTCCCGCGCTGTCGGTCACAGTGACCTCAACATCAATTTGCGCCGCCTCTTCGTGATCAAGGCTGAGCCCCTCTTTGAGCTGCAGCGCGCCGTCCACAACTTCAAACCGGTCGTCAGACACCTCAAAGCTGTGGCTGTCGCCCGCATCAGGATCAATCACCGACAGCGTCCCAACAACCGCACCACTGGCGTTTTCCGCAACAGACCCCCCAGACAAAGCAACCGCTGACGGACCTCGATTGGGCATAACGTCGATATCATCATCGGACTTGGGAACAGTCGTTTGTGCGTTTGCTAGTTCCGTTTCTGGGAAATCGCTTTGAGTATTCTTTTTGACCTGTGATGGCTCGATTTCGCTCGTTTGCTGATCAAGTGCAAATTGTTCATTTTCATGAAAAGCCTGAGATTGCATAGGAGACTGAGTAAGTTCCGCATTATCCGAAGGAATCTCGGCCCGGTTGTTAGTCTGTTCGATTGGGCTTGCTTTCGCAGCACCCTGTGTTTGGGCAGTCTGGCTGGTCTCAGACGGTTCGGTCACAATTTTGGCTTCGGTAAAACTGTCAGAAGCATCCCGAACCCATTCATTATCACCAGCAGTGGGAGCGCCGGATTGACCCGTATCACTCAGGATACCGTCCTTTTGGCTTCCATAGTGCAAGGCGCTGCGCGTTTGGTCTTCCTCGGACACAACGGTTTTGCTTGAAAAAGCGTCCGCAACCTTTTCTTTATCGTCAGCGCCGTCATGATCGGAACGATCTTCTCCAAAAACGTTGTCAGATGACTTTTCCACAGGGAACCTCACTCAAATCGATAACTCAGGAATTTATCGTGCTAGCAGCAAATAGTTGACCGTCCGTTCTCCAAGTCTGAAGCAGTTGACTAAAATAAGAAGGATCTTTTGGGCGCAAATTTACCGTTGAGTAATGCGCAAGATGTCAGATGCCGGTGATTTGTAAGGCGGTACAGTCAACATGTATAAAAAGGCTTGGAAAGGTCGCGTTGCCGGCATACGCACAGACGTTCCTATTCTTGCAGCGTCGTTTACGCTGAACGTTTTGGCAATGCTAACGCCATTGGCAATTTTGTTGATCTTCGATCGGGTCATCCCCTTTCAGGCATTCGAAACGCTGACCGTGTTGACATTACTGTTGTGCGTTTCTGCTGCGTTAGAGTTTGTTCTACGCTGGTCGCGGTCATGCGTCCTCAGCGTGGCGGCCGAGCGTGCTGCCGTAGAAAATCACATGCAATTTCTTAACCGGGTGACAGAGGCAAACGTAAAAGACTTTGCCCAAGTCCCAGCGGCCTTACACACAGAGCGCCACGGAGCGATTGCAAAGTTGCGCGATCATTTTTCCGGCCAAAATCAGGCTCTTGCAATAGATTTGCCTTTTACTGCCGTTTTCTTTGCAATGATTGCCCTAATAGGCGGTTGGCTGGTGCTTGTTCCGTTGACCAGCCTTTCAGCAATTTTGATATTTGCGGCCATTATGAAGTCGGCTCAAGGCTCTATTTTTGACCAACGTAAAACGCTCGATGAACGCCGCTATGCCTTCCTTGCCGATGTGTTGTCCAAAATAGCTACGGTCAAATCCAACACAATGGAACGTCAAATGACCCGCAGATTTGAGCGGTTGCAGGATCAAACTGTTGAGACCAGCTATAAGCTGATCATCTTTTCAGGGTTCGCGCAGAGTTTTGGATCCATCATTTCGCAACTCTCGATCGCAGGCATTGGCCTGTTTGGCGCATTCTTGGTGATTCAGAGCTATTTCGGCATTGCGGAACTTGCCGCCTGTATGATGTTGAATGGGCGCATTATACAACCACTCACACGGCTCGTTTCACTGCGCGTTCAGTCAGAAATGCTATCTGTATCCCGCCAAATGTTAGGCAAAATGGACGCGCTGGACAAACCCTATATTCCTGCGACCCCGGTGCAATCGCTGCGCGGGGACATCATTTTGCGCAAAGTAATATTAGACGAGGCTGGTAGATCTCAACCCGTTACTAAGGAAATCAATTCAGGATCAACCGTTCTTGTTGACTCGCGTCATGATTGGGCGATGCCAGCATTGATCGATGTGATTACAGGTCAAGCATCACCGCACGGCGGAAGTGTCCTCATTGATGGCCTGATGGCTAATGATCGAATAGCAGAACGCGGCGCGTCCGCACTGGTTGTGTTGGAACGCGTCCCCGCGATTTTCACGGGCACTATCCTAGACAATATCAGCGCTTTCGGCGATGCCGAACAAGTCGAGTGTGCCAAACATTATGCGCAAAAGCTTGGTTTGGAACGTCGGATCTTTCGGCAACCGGCGGGATATTTAACCGAATTAAACACAAATAATATTTTCGAAAAGGATCGGGTTAATCGACAACTTATTTCCCTGGTGCGCGTTTTGGCACTTAAGCCAAAAATCCTGCTTATGAACGAGCCAACAGGCTGCCTAGAAACACCCGAGCGCGAGGCGCTCAGCAAATGTCTTGCCGACCTCCCATGGCAACCAACGATCTTGATGGCCAGCCCAGATCCACGTATGAAACGGCTAGCAGACGACGTATTGTCAATTGCAACAAGCAAAGATGCTTCAATTGCAACTTGGGATGCTGATGCACAGGCAGACAAGGCCGCATCGCGCAAGCCTGCCAGGGGTGCAGCATGATAAGCATGCCCATCCATCAAGCAAACTCACTACTTAAAACGGTTTTATTGGCAGGTGGTTGGCGCAGTGATGACGCCTCTATTCTTGAGGCCTTTCCGCATATGTCTCAAGAACTGCACCCATCTGAACTCCGCCAGACACTCAACAACATGCGGATTCCGTTTTCGGAAGTACGATGCCGAGAGACAGACATAACGACCGCCGAGTGTCCCGCAATAGTAATTCCTGATGACGGATCAGTTTACGTCGTCCTTGATCAAACCACCGATGGTCTTGTGATTGAAAACGCCGGCCAGCAGAGCCGGAAGACACACCGTGCGACACGGCGTATGGTACAGGTGCTTCGAATTGAACCGCATCAACGCCAAAAAGCAGACCAGCGCGCAACCAATGTGTTCGACACGCTTGGTGCGTTGCGTCCTATGCTGCCATGGTTAATCCTTGCCTCGTTCCTGACCAATGTCCTCGGACTTCTGACGCCTCTGTTAATAATGGCCATCTACGACCGGGTCATTCCAGCAAGTTCAGTGTATCTATTGTTGTCAATGGCGATCGGGGTGTGTGTCGTTCTGGCGACGGATTTCAGTCTGCGCTCGGCACGTAGCCTTGCCATTGCTCATGTGGGACGCAGGGTCGAACAAGAACTATCGATTGCTCTATTTCGGAAATTCATGGCTTTGCCTTTGCCGCAACTGCAAAAATCCGATGTCAGTCAACAAATGTCTCGGTTTCGCCAGTTCGAAGCTTTGCGCGATGTGTTTACTGGGCAAGTCATGAGCAGCCTTTTGGATCTGCCCTTTGCACTGATTTTTCTGGCAGTTTTAATGTATATTAGTGTCCCCGTGGGTGTGTTGACCCTGTGTGTCGTCGTCTTCTTCGCGGTTCTAAGCTGTGTGGCGATCCCAATTCAGCGTCGGTTAGATGCCAAGGCAAACGAAGCCTCGGAAGCCAGCACAGCAGTGTTGCAGGACGCAATCAAACACCAAAGCGCAATTGCAAATCTGGGCCTTGCGCAAACTTGGCGCATGCGCAGCGCGCCTTTGACAGAAGCGGCCGAACGCTCAACGCGTCGGGCACGCCAATTTCAGACGTCTATGCAATCGCTTGTTCAAACGGCAACAGCCCTAGCGACAGTCGCCGCAATAGTTCTGAGCGCAAAAGCAGCCCTCGTGGGCGACCTAAGCTTTGGTGGGCTAATCGCTGTAATCGCTTTGGTATCTAAAGTGATTGCCCCGTTGCACGCTTTGAATAGCAACATCCCACAAATCCTGATGTTCTTGAAAAGCCAAAAGCAAGCCGACCGTGTGCTTGGTCTAACCGAAGAATTTGAACTCGGACATGCCGTGTCTCACCAGAAATCTTTGGGCGGCGCGGTTCGGTTCACGGGTGTTACCTACCGCCCAGATCCATTGACCAGTCCCCTCCTGAACCAAGTTAGCTTTACCAGCAAGCCCGGGGAATTAGTCTTGGTCATGGGCAGCGTGACCAGCCGTTCTGCACTCATTGACCTCATTGGTGGGCTTCATGTCGCTCAGGCGGGCACCATTGAAATGGACAACATCGACATCCGTCAAATTGCGCGGGATGAATTGCGACGTTCTGTGACATCTGCACGCCAAAATAGTGCGTTCTTTTATGGTACCGTTGCGCAAAATTTCCGCCTCGGGTCCGCAACGCTTACAGACGCAGAAATCAACGCTGCTTTGGCCGAAGTTGGGCTAATCGGCGATCTCGAAGATCTACCGGATGGGCTACAGACCAGATTGCGAGACGATGCCGCTAGCACATTCCCGGAACACCGGCTGAAAGCACTTTCGCTCGCGCGCAGCATTGCGCGGTCTGCACCAATTCACCTCTTTGCCGATCCAACCGAGGGCCTAAATAGTCAAGGTCGTGATGGCTTCAAAAAATGGGCGGCACGGCAAAAGGGCACACGTACCGTTTATGTTGCCACATCTGATCGATCCTTCATGCAATTTGCCGATCGTTTTCTATTTTTCGATGAAGGACGGCTTGTCGTGAATGACACTGGGCCGCAAGGCCTCAAGAAGATTATGGCGGTGCTAAATAACCTTGAGGAAAAATTATGAAACGTCGAACCGAACCGAAACCCGTCACCGGCGCGATAGAACGGGTAAAACAACAAGATCTGGCCGCGCAACCACGCCTTGCAGCACGGATCGCGTTAAGCCTGTGTGCAATGGTGATTGGTTTGATTGTTTTGGCAGCCAACACAAGCATGCCCAATGTAACCCGCGCACCAGGTGAAATCCTTCCGCAAGGGAACTATAGCCAAGTTGAAACACTGGAAGGCGGCATAGTGAACGCCATTCACGTTTCCGAAGGGCAAGCGGTAGCAGCGGGCGCGCCTTTAGTCGATTTGAAACAACCCGATCTGTTGCGCAACATCGCCACGCTCGCGGGTCAAAAAGAACATAAACGTTCTCAATTCGACAATCTGCAGGCTTTAAAAGCATCTCTCAGCACCGGAGAACTCCCAACCCAAGATAGCGTCAACGATTTGCGTCTGGTTGGTTTAGTCA
Source organism: Algirhabdus cladophorae (assembly GCF_044772865.1). GTDB lineage: Bacteria > Pseudomonadota > Alphaproteobacteria > Rhodobacterales > Rhodobacteraceae > Algirhabdus > Algirhabdus cladophorae. The sequence continues at coordinate 26,577 of NZ_CP173031.1, read as the reverse complement.
GTGCTGCAGACCAACTAGATCTGCATGTGCAAAACCAAAGTGTCAAAGCGCTTGCGATTGCACAGCAATCAGAAACGATAGCAATCCTTGAAACGTCACTTGCCTTCAGCGAACAACGCGTGGCGGCGAAGACAGCGCAGATGGAAACAACTCGTAGTCTACGTAAACAAGGGCTTATCACCGAAAGCCAGTTGCAGGTAGAACAAGACCAATTGAATGCGTTGCAAACAGCAGCAAACGCTGCCCGGGTAGAATTAGCGAACGCACGCAGCGCGTTAACTCAAAAAATTGCTGAAAGGGACCGCGCGCATTTGGATCTGCAAGAACAGACACGTGAAGATTTACAACAAAAGGAACAGGAATTGATTGAACTTACCTCGCTTCTTGTCGAGGAAAATGCACGCTTGAGAGATCTATCAATAGCAGCCCCCGAAGGTGGTGTGGTCCAATCGGTTGCTTTCCCCAACTTAGGAGAGGTCATTGAGCCCGGGGAAACACTTTTCGAAATAGTCGCAGCCAAAAGGGGGCTGGTTGTCGAAGCGCGCATTCCAAGTAATGACATCGGCCATATCGATATGGCACAACCCGTCTCTATTGGCGTCGATACATTTGATCAAAGGCGATTTGGCAGGGTTACTGGCCATTTACTTTCCCTGTCCCCGGTTAGCATTACTGACGAGGTGACAGGTGAACGTTACTTTCGTGCAGCAATCGGCCTTGATCGACCCACTATTGGGATTGGCTCACAAGAGCGCTCTTTGAGTTCTGGGATGACGGTGATCGCTGAGATTGTTACGGGTGAGCAGACCGTACTTGCCTATTTTCTGAAACCTATTGATACAACCCTGAGCAAATCCTTCTCTGAACGATAGTCCTATTTGCGCAGATTTCGGACAGTAGCTTTTCATGAGGCACGTGGAAGGACGTCAAAATCGCAATACAAAACGATCTATCGGTTTGTGATTTTCTTGTGATGGCTGGGTCAGTATGGCCCTTTATTCCGTTCCAAGCCCAGCACCGCTAATTGAACGTCTCTTGCTATACGCTGGACCTTGCCCTCGATCTCGTATATCCATCCGTATACACAATTGTGGAGTGCAGCATGATAGAAGTCAAAATACGCAAAGTCGGGAATTCCTCGGTGGTCACGCTCAGTTCTGAAATGTTGGCCATGTTGGATGCCAAAGAAGGCGACTCTCTTTTCGCCGTACGCAGCGACGATGGCGGATTGAAACTGGTCACTGAGAACCCCGAATTGCAAGCCGCTTTGGCAGCGGCTGAAACCGTCATGGACGAGAATCGAGACCTCCTTCAGGGCCTGGCGTGACTGCATGGAAATGGGTGCCACTTCGGGCATTGCTTATCATTCATGACCGACAAATTTCCAGACACGGTGGGGCGAGCGGCATTCGAGATTTATCACTTCTTGAAGCTGCCTGTGCACACCCAGTGAACTTAGCCAACTATGAAGACCCAGACGTCTTTGCCCTTGGTGCATCTTACGCCTTTGGGATTTCCAAAGCGCACGCTTTCGTGGATGGTAACAAAAGAACTGCATTTGTTGCAGCGTTTACGTTTTTGGCTTTGAACAGCGTGCCAAGACGTCCCGACCCATTCATCGGGGTTCGCATGATAGAAGGCATCGCGTCAGACACAGTTTCCGAGCGTGAATTCGCTGAGTGGCTCAGAACATTGCCAAGCAGCGACGCGCAATAGCTGTAAAAAACGAACACAGTTTGTGACCAACAACAGTCTGAGTGTTCTTGGTCAAAACCAGACATTAAGACCATGAAAGCACTATTGAGAACGTGGTCTTCCGACTCTTCACGCCCCTGCCCCGCTCAATCTTCCGTAAAAACTGCGATCAAGGTGCAATTCGCCAATTTGAGCCCGCTCAACAAGGCCGCGCAGATACCCACCGGGTGATTTGACCTCGCCGTCTGTCGATTTGTCGAGGATCAGCGCAATAGATGCCGCGGCAACCGCAGGACCCATGACTTTGTTTGCCACGTTCCATGCATCTTCCGAGATACCAACAATCGGCCTAAGGGCGGCAGCTGCGCGGTGCACATCATTCCAGTCTTTCATGTACCCCTGTGTGCCGCGCGCCATATCAGCAAAATGTGGACAGGACGCCATTAACATCGGCACATCAATGTCGGATTTCCTTTTCGTGCCATGGGTGCTCCAGCTGATATCGAGGTCCACGTCTTCTACCCTTGCAACTGACCCAACCCTATCAATATCTGGCGTAACACTTGCTGCGTGCTTTGTTTCAAAGCGATTACTATTTACAGAATAAGGTTCATTTGTAGTTAGTATGTGGGTCTCATTTTCGAGACTCGTGGGTCTCATATTTTTAGTTTCTTTTTGGTTATACTTAACTTTTGAAGCACTCGTAGCATCAGATTTCACAGGCCAATCAAGGGCAGCCTCGAAAGAGTCTTCGACAGACGCCTGTAGCGCCTTGATGCGCTCCAAGTAGCCCTCTAGGCGCCCTGCCCTTTCGGCACGCGACGGAATCCCTTCAAGAAGCTCAGCGAACGTATTTTGAAGGGTCTGCCAAGGCCCACGCAACCCTGAGGCCAGGGCTTTCTCGATCTTTGCACGAATTATTCGGCGCGTCACAGTAATCGCGGTGCGCAAAGACGCACACAACGCCCTCTCGGCATGTAAGCGCTCGTAGAGGGCCTCAAATTCTTCTGTGCGTGCCGCCATGGGGGCCAGATCAAAGCCATAGGCCTGAATGATCACACCATCTGCATCACGGCGCCCCCAGCGTTTGCCGTTTGGGCTATCCTTCATCGATATCACCCCAACCTCACAAAGCCTGCGCATGTGACGCCGCAGCGTAGCCAGTGAGAACCCTGTTTGCTCCATCAAAAAGTGGTTTGAAGCCCAAACAATAGGCCGCCTGCCCTGCTCCCAATCTTGAGGTTGCGTAATAGCCCCAAAGGTATCCAGCAAAAGCAGATCTTGGGACTTAAGCCCGATGGCCGCTGCAACTTTCTTGGTTGCGACGATCGCACGGGTTTTGGGAACAGTTAATTTTTCGCCAGCGTCTGCAAACTTTTCAGCCCGTAGAAGTTCCGGCGTTGGTTTACGCCAACCATTAGGCTTAGAAATATCAGTCACGCCCCGCTTGGTGCGTGTCACCCCACCAGGGGCATCGTCAAATTGATCCATATTTTTCTACAACGCAGCAAATACCCGTTCGCCCAAGGGCGTTTTTTGTTGTGCGGTGATTCGGGGACTGCTAAGATTGAAGTGCGAAAACAATCGACGCTTTTGCGTTGCAGCCCTCGGAACTCCGGTTTCGAGGGTTTCTTTTTGCGTTATCCTCCTTGTCTGCTCATATCCTCAATGAAACGGTTAACAGCTGTTAACCGTGTTTATCCTCCGCTTCGTTGTTGAATGAACGGTAGGATTCCGAGATCAGACGGTCGATATGTTCATCAAACCAGTCTGCAAATTCTTTTCCACGCCCTGCCCTTTTGATGGTCACTGTCACGGATGACTTTGTCGATTTGACCAAAGCCCCATCAACAGGCGACCTAAGCCTTGAACGCACCTCCTTTGGCCCGCGTTTATCGAGGCTGGCCAGCACGGCCTGTAGACGCGCATCCGAACCAACATCGTCGGACAATTGATCCAGAACCTTTAGCGCATTTGCTTCAGACAAAACGCCGCCTTCACATGCCGCAGCGAGGGTCATCCATTTTGGGCGCCCTGCCCCATGAGCAGGTCCGATCGCCTCACCCACAGCATCTGGTACCAGACGGGCCACCCTTTCAAGTTGCGACAGGGTATTTTTACTTATCGACAACGACTGAAGTGTCTGTTCCCGCGAATAGCCTTGATCCAGAATAGCCTGCGCAAAACGCGCACGTTCATAAAAGCTAAGGTCCTGACGGCTGGCGTTCTCAAGACCTTTAGCGATCAACGCTTCGCCGTTGTCTAAGGTACGAATGAGAGCTTTGACCGGAATACCCAACTGTTGGCATGCCAGAATGCGTCGTCGGCCATAGATAATCTCGAACTTGCCATCGTGCTGCCCTGCTGGGCGCAACAAGACAGGCACCTGCTGACCACTCGCTTTGATGCTTTGGGCAAGGTCCAAGACATCATCATCGCCAGTGTTAACAGCTGTTAACTCCAGCCGGTCTTGTGGTCCCCAAGGCAAAATCAGGCTGGTATCAATCTCCTGAATGCCCCCTAGGCCTGCTCTCACAGAACCAACGGTTCCTTTGGGCAAGGACCGGTGCGCGCGGTTTTTGCCAATTGGGGCTTTACCTTCTGTCGCGGCAGAAATTGCAGCCATGATACCGGTTTTATTTTTGTCTAAGGCCATTAGTCACGCCCCCATGCTTGCTGCACCAAACTTGCAATATCAAATCCCACTGAATCCATACTGCCGCGTGCTCGGTCATATGTGCTGCGGGTCATGTCAGCCCGAGCAACTTCATAGATCGACATCTTGAGCATCGAGGCGTCAGCAACAGCGGTACTGCGCAGCGCTGTTGAGGGAATTATCCGCTCCTGAAACAAGGCGCGCATCAAAGATACGATTTGTTGGCTCGGGATATCGCTAGGATCGTCACGGGTTATCAGAAAACTAAAGAAATCGTGGTCCATGCTAACGCCGGTATCCTCGATCACACCCAAGTACGCGGATGTCATTTCAATAAACTGCTGGGTCGAGGCCAGATCAAGCATGCTGGGCGTCATAGGGACTAAAACAGAAGTTGCCGCGAACAGTCCCGTCAAGGTCAAAAATCCAAGGGCAGGGGGGCTGTCGATGATCACAATGTCATAATCGGCCTCAACCGGGGCCAAGGCGTTCGACAAGCGTTCAAAGAACGCAGCACCGCGGCCAGCGTTCACAGCGGTTTCCGTTTCGAATTCACTCAGGATTAGTCGGGCAGGGGCCAGATCAAGTCCCGGGAAATATGTATCAACAATGACGTCTGAAAGAGACAGGGGATCTTCGTATCGCAGGGCATCGTAAATCGTAGGCCCGTCGAACTCTAGCTCGGTCTGAAGGCCACAAAAACCGGTAAGACTGCCCTGAGGGTCCAGATCAATCGCAAGAACACGATAGCCGTTCAACGCCAAATAGTGACAAAGGTGGATCGTCGCCGTGGACTTAGCAGACCCACCTTTGAAATTCATCAATTGAATGACCTGCAACTTGTCGCCTTCGCGACGGCCGGGCACATATTTACCGGGACTACGCGAGCCAATTTCCAACGCCTGACGCATCGCCCAAATTTCATCGCCTGAATAAGACCGTCGACCGCCTTTGTTCACCGTAGGCTCTTTAAGACTGCCATCACTATGACATTTGCGTAGGAACTGGCCAGACACACCCAAAAGATCTGCAGTCTCTGTAGCGCTGAATAGTCTCAATTTTTTGCGTTGATCAGGTGCATAGACCTGTTCTAGATGTGTCGTCAAAGCTGTCTTAAGCCGTGCCGCCATCTGCTCGGTCACTTCGGATTGAGATTCAGCCGAAATCGGTGCTGTCTGAAACATGGTTGCTCTTATCCCGCTCAATGTTGCTTATTTGCGCAACTTGAAACAGTTAGGCAGCGATTCACCTGATCAAGTCAAGAAAAATATCTACAAATAGCGGCATAAGACCACTCACGCCCCATATATGGCTTTCCTTTGCACCAGTTAACAGCTGTTAACAGCACCTTTCAAAAATGTCCTGCCACAACCGGACAGGCCACAAAACTGGTGCTGTTATTGGCGGGGTAGGGGCCTTGATCACTGCGGCACAGGATGGCCTAGCCGATGATCCGCAATGAACTCTACAACCAGCAGGATATAAACTACATTTGCAACCCAAGCGCACGCCAGCCCGCATTAGGATCGCTGCAGTGCATGCGCCCTCCAACCAGTCATCAAACGCGTGCGAAAGCAACTACTATTGGCAGACTGCTCTGACCTAAACAGGCTCTTTGTAAATGCCCTCGGACTTGAGGATTTCGATGTTGCGGGCCTCGCGCTGCAAGGCACGCATCACTGAGGGACGCTGTGCAATCCGGAGCGCGTGATCCTTGAGATGTGGAAAGGCATCCTGCGGATAGCCAACGACGCAAATACGCCACCAAGTCCAAAACAAATATCCATCAACGATGGACCAATCATCGCCATACCACCAAGGTCGATCCGCGAGACGGTCATTAATCATACCCATAACGACGTTCATATCAGACGTCCCTTTCGACCGCACAATATCAAACGACAGCTTTGCATCCTCGATGAACTTCATGGGCATCGCAACGCGGGTCACGTGGGGATGCACAGTTCCAGAAAAGAACGCGAGGTCAGAAATTTGCTGGGCTGCGTCAAAATCATTCGTGACAGATGGCAGCAAACCGGCATCGGGGTAGGATTTGTTCAACCAGCTTAGAATTGCCACGTTTTCTGTAAGGGGCACGCCGTTCACAACCAAGACGGGCACTTTGCCCTTCGGGTTAACCGCAAGAAACTCTGCTGACTTTTGTTGGCCGATCGCCGTCCGCACCAGCGTTGTATCAAATTTCACGCCAATTTCTTCCAACGCAATTGTTGGCACTCTGGCGCAACTTCCCGGCGCGACGAAAAGTTCTAGGTCTGGCAAGCCGTTCTCCAATGTCAGTAAGGAATTTCTTGCAAATCTGAACATTTAGGCGAGAGTATCAAGGAAAATATACGTTTTGGGAGGAACGGATGTCTAGAAACCTAATGGCCGGCTTGGCCATCGCAACAAGCCTTGTGACCAGTGCACAGGCACAAACAATTCTTACGGCAGAAACAGCAGCACCAACGGGGGTCCCGGGAACAACTGTATTGTCGCTGTCCGAGGCCGCCTCAAAAGCTGGCATTGCTGACATGCAAGTCACAACTGGTCAAACACTTACGAACTCTGTTCAAAACGTCGCTGAGGGCAAAACCGATGTTGCCGCTGCACCCTTTGTTCTACCGTTTCTTATGTCACGCGGCGTTGGCCCCTATGCGAACCTTGGCAAGGAAAAAGGCGCCGAGCTGGCTGGCAATCTTCGTGTACTCTACACATACCGCTTGGCCGTTCAGGCGCTGTTTGCCTACGACAGTGCGAACTTTGATGGCTGGAACGCTGTCGAAGGGGCCACAATTTTTAACGGCCCCCCTCGCGGTGCAGCACTCACCAATGCAAGAAACCTCGTGCGTTTGGCAACAGGCCTAGAAGACGGCAAAGGCTATACTGGCATTCAGGTGAACTGGGGGCAGGCTGTAAAGACGATGCAAGACGGGTCGTCGGACGCAATGGTTCTGCCAATCAGCTTTCCAGATGGACGAATCACGCAAGCAGTATCCTCCGGGAACATGACCCTTTGGTCCACACCAAAGGACATTTTCGAAAGCGAAGGATTCCAGAAAATCGGCAACGTTCCGGGCACTGTAACAGTAACCTTGCCTCCAGCTGAAACAGCCTATCCTGAGGGGGTAACCGTCATTTCTGAAGACGACAACTTCCGCGGTCCAGGCACCGTGGGCGGCGAGGTTGTTCACAAAGATATGGACTTTGATCTGGCCAAAGCGCTGACCGGTGCCTTCATTGAAAATCTTGATAGCATTTACAAAGCCAAAGCACCGTTCATGCATAATGCCTGGTTGGGTGAAACTGACATCGCTTTGACCGACATGTGCAAAGGCAATCCTTTGACGTATCACCCCGGCGCTGTCGCAGCATGGGAAGAAGCAGGTTACGCACTTCCGGATTGTGCAAAGTAACCTCTAAATTAAACCGCTGGATGGGCGCGTCCTGTCCAGTGGTACTCTTTGAAAGACGGGTCTAGATGTCCGACGTATCAAACGCGGCTGCGCCAAAAACTGATTTTGGCCTCAAGCTACTTTATGTCCTGACTGTGTTTATGGTCATTCTGGGCTTAATAAACTCCACTCCTGGGATTCCAGGCTACGACAACCTTGCCGCACGGATAACAGGGCAAGACGGGATGCTGTTCCGTAAGTTCCCGTTCGAGTATTTTTACCCGCTTTTCTTTGTTTTGATGATGCTGATCGTCGCTCTGAAACATTCAATGTGGCGCGACTGGGCTGGAAAATCGCCGATGAGGCGCAGGTTTGGATTGTTTCTGGACGTTCTGCTTGTGGTTATGGCGGTCGTTGTCGCACTGACTTATCTTACTGAGATCGAATCCGTGTGCCTTATCGACAGGATTACCGGCACCAGATCACTTCTTATCGCAGAGAGCCTGCAATCAGAGATCGAGATGGCCGAGTTGCTGGGTATGCCCGCACCTACAACTGTTGATGATCCAAAATGTGTTGGAAATACAGGAGGTTGGCTGGTTCTCATCGTAGGTTTCGCCATCATTGTGTTCCTGTCTTACAATGTGAAGGTCTGGGGCCTGCCATTGGTCATCGTCGCAATCTTGATGAGCGCCTACACCATTCTTACTGTATTCGTTTGGTATTTTTATGGCGCCGACGACATCAACAAATACTTTGTCACCAAACTGGCGGGGGAACCCCGCATGCTTGCCGATGGGCGGCCTCGGGTGCATGACGTGTTGGTCAACAATTCCTCAGGCCTGCTGGGTCGGTTCATGGATATTTTGTTGAACACGATCTTTCCCTACTTGGTCCTTGGTGCACTGTTTGGCAGTTCCGCCGGAGGCAAGTCACTGATCAAACTGGCATTTCGCTGGACCCGCCACCTGCGCGGCGGCCCTGCGCATGCTGCTATTGTATCGTCCGCGATGTTTGGCACGATTTCCGGTGGACCCATTGTGAACGTTTTGTCGACCGGGGTTCTAACCATTCCGATGATGCTAAAGCGTGGTTTCTCGAAAGTCTTTGCGGGCGGGGTCGAGGCCGCCGCCTCATCAGGTGGGTCAATTATGCCACCGGTGATGGGCGTCGCGGCCTTTGTTTTGGCCTCGCTCACGGCCGTGCCATACTCTAGCGTAATTGTTGCGGCGATCATTCCAGCGATGGCCTACTTTTTCTGTCTGTTTTTGTCGGCAGTGTTTCAATCACGCAAACAGAACATCACTGCCATAGGCGAGTTGACAGAAGAAATGCACTTGGGCCGACAGGACTACCTAAATTTATTGATGATATTTGGTCCGATCCTCGTCATTTTAATCATGTTGCTTTTGCCAAAAGACGCCATCGGGTGCGGGTTGTTCGGCGGCATTCTCGGCGCAGAGCGGATTATTTCCGAGACCGGCTGTCAGATCCTCAGCCTAAGCTGGTTTTTGGAGACTGTTCGCAACTCCGCTGGGGCGGCAGGCGCTGCTGGTTGGTGGGCGGTCATGCTGCTTTTGGCAATGCTGTTTCTCGACCCTGAAGTGCGCGCGCGGCCAATGAAAATCATCGATGCTATGTCAAACGCAGGTACGCTGATCGCGACGTTGTATTTGATGTTCCTCGCCGTTTCGATCATCGACTTTTGTCTGTCTTTCACTGGGCTACCAGTGTTTCTATCCCTTGATGTTTTGGCGTGGCTCAACAGCATGAGCTTTGGCGACGGTGGCTCGGCCTACTTCCAGTTCCTTGCACTTTTGCTGACTATGTTATTAGCCGTCCTTTTGGGCATGGGGATGCCAGCAGTACCAGCCTATATCAATGCAGCACTTTTGATGGGCCCAGTGTTGGCCGGATTGGGTCTGTCGATCTTTACGGCGAACATGTTCATTTTCTACTTTGCAGTGGCCAGCGCAATTACACCGCCTGTGGCCCTAGCCGCATTTGCCGCAGCCACCATCACCAAAGCCGAGCCTATGGCCACTGCGTTTTCAGCCGTGAAGTCAGGTATTGTGATATTTATCGTGCCTTTCATCTTTGCGTTCTACCCAGAGCTTTTGCTGATCAAAGAAGCAGTCATGGATCCCAGCAGCGCCGCTTCGGTCAAGTTCTTGCCCGGCTATGACGGGGAATTGCACCTCGGTGCCCTCGCATTGCTAATTGGGCGGTTAGTGCTGGCGCTGTACCTCTTGGCATCCAGCCTTGCCGCCTTTGATCGTCAGGCACTGGCGCCGTGGGAGATCCTTTTACGGTTGATCCTTGCGGTCATGGTAATGTTCAAAATGGAGATTGTCTTTATCGCCGGTATCATCCTCGCAATTGGGCATCTGGTCATGCATGCACGGGATGCCAAGGATGCCTAAACGCCCAAACTTCATTTTATTCATCACGGATCAACAAAGGGCGGATTACCTTGGATGCACGGGCCATCCGGTGCTGAAAACGCCAAACATTGATACCTTGGCGGGGCAGGGGTCGTTATCAAACCGCTTTTATGTGGCAAGCCCTGTGTGCATGCCCAACCGCGCCAGTCTGATGACATGCCGCATGCCATCCAGCCACGGAGTACGCTGTAATGGCATACCCCTCGACAAGAGAAACGTCACTTTCGTCGAGCTTTTGCGCGATGCGGGTTACAAGACGGCCCTGATTGGGAAAAGCCATCTTCAGACGTTCTCTGGTCGCCCCCCAACCTTGCCGCGTCCGCAGCCGCAAGACGGGTATCATCAGCCGCGCGATGCCTTATCCGAGGCTGTGCGTCATGACTTGGCCTCTTATGATACAGAGGCCCCAGACAAAGATCATTGGGATATCCCAAAGCCGTTTTATGGTTTTGATCATGTGGATTTGGTGACACGTCACGGGGACCGGGGCCAAGGCACCTATCGCGAGTGGCTTCTGGAACGTGACCCAAACGCGGATGCCTTGCTGGGGCCAGACAACCAATTGCCCCATGACTACATCTGCCCACAAGCCGTTCGAACTGCTGTTCCAGAGGAGCTTTATGCGACCAGTTATATCGCTGAGCAGGCTGTTTCATGGCTTGAATCTCAAGCCGATGACGACGAACCGTTTTTCCTAATGGTATCCTTTCCCGATCCACATCATCCATTCAATCCACCGGGTAAATACTGGGATATGTACAAACCAGAGGACATGGAAACCCCGGCAGCCTTTGGTGCAGACGACTGGATCCCACCGCCCCATGTGCAAGGGATTTTAAAGGATCGGGACAACGGCACTGCTAATTTGCGCGCCATGGGGGCCATTGGATCAAGTGCCCAGGAGGCCCGCGAGGCGAGGGCCCTGACGTGCGGTATGATCTCAATGATTGACGACGCGGTCGGGCGGGTGCGTGAGCATAAGCGCGCTGGATCAGCTGTTACGATTTTCACCAGTGATCATGGCGATCACCTAGGCGATCATAGGATGCTGTTCAAAGGTGCCGCCGCCTACGAAGAAGTGACACGTGTCCCATTCATCTGGTCAGATCCCGAAGGGTCAAACGCTATTCCGACAGATCAGATCGGCCAGACCCATGATATAGGCACGACAATTCTAGACCGCGCACGGGTCGCACCAGCCATCGGGATGCAAGGCAAATCATTGTTGAATAGCGGGCGCGATGTTGCGTTCATACAGTACGAACATCAGTCTGTCGCATCCGGACTGGGCATGCCCCCGCGCGTTCACACGATCCGAACCAATCGTTGGCGTTTATCGATGTTTGATCAAACCGCGTGGGGCGAGCTTTACGATCTTTCAAATGACCCGGATGAATTCAGCAATCTGTGGGATGATCCTGCCCACGCCTTACAACGATCTCAGATGATTGAACTTCTAGCGCGCCAAGAAATCGCATCAATGGATCGGGTGCCGTTTCCGACAGGACACGCATAGACCGCACTACGGGGCTTAGGATGACCGAAATCAGCCCTATTAACGCTGCAACAAGTAGCTGGGCCTTAGGCTTTGTACTTTGACAAACCCGCTTTCATCGCTTTTACCAGCTCTTGCTCTTTACTTTCAAACCGACTGGTCGGGACGGGCAGGGACAGGGCGTAGACCTCACCATTTGCGGCCGTTACTGCGAATCCTAGGGCTGAAATTCCAGCCGTATGTTCACCATTATCGCGCGCCAATTCGCCATTTCGAATACCTTCTAATTCAGCCAGCAGCTGAGTCAGCTCACGGCCCTTGGGTGCAAAGCTGGCCATTTCAGCCATGATCAAACGTGTCGCCTCGAACTCATTGAAACAGGCAAGCGCGGCCTTGCCATTGGCAGTGGAGGTCAGCGGAAAAGATTCCCCAATGCTGGAGACCGTGCGTAAACGCTGACTGCCGACGACTTGATCGATAAACAGCATCTTGTCACCGCGGAACACAGCAAGATCCACAGTTTCGCCTGTGGCCTGCGCGATGAAAGACAGCACGGGTCGGAATCTATCCTGCGGCAAGGTAAATGACGCCTGCGCCAAGGTTTGGATTTCAGGCCCCAACCTGACCCCACCACCCGACGCGCCAATAGAGACAAAACCTTCTTCCGCCAGCGCAGTTACAATCCTTTGTACCGTAGAGCGGGGCAGCGACACTGCTTTGGCGATCCCTCCAAGGCTATGTCCACTGCTGTTTTTTCCCAAAAAACGCAGAATTTCAGCCGCCCGCCCGATAACCTGAATGCTTTGATTACTATGGTGTTTTTCGTCTTTCAAAACCTGTAACTCTCTGTCGGCGTTCCACTAGCCTGCCTCGTTTTTCTAAATCACAATGCGGTGCAACTCAAGTATTGACCGAATTACGATACAGATGCACCATATCGTGAAACAGACGATTAACGACTTTGGGAGGACAAGATGACCATTAAAATCCGCGGAATTGATTTTCAGGAAAATACCAACAACGATATGGGGCTTGAGTTTGTAAACCTCAGCCACCGGTTTGGCTATCAATGTCCAAACTGGCCTTACTTCAAAGACGTGGCCATCGAACGCAAACACTATATGGCAAAATCCGGCGTGCTGAGCCAAACAATCACGACAACAATGCATGTCACAACGCACATCGATGCCCCTGCGCACGTGGTTCAGGGGACGCCATTTATTGACGAAGTCCCGTTGCCACATTTCTTTGGGTCCGGCCTTGTTGTTTCAATCCCGAAAAAGAAATGGGAACAGATCACCGGTGACGACCTCGAGAAAGCATGCGGTCACGCGATCCGCAAAGGCGATGTTCTGATCATCAACACAGGCTGGCACAAGCAGTACGAGGATGGTGATTATTTCGCCTATTGCCCGGGTCTTGTTCCATCTGCTGCCGATTGGATGGTTGAAAAGGGCGTGAAAGTTGTGGGGCACGACACCCAAGCCAATGACCACCCCCTTGCAACCGCAATTGGCCCGCAGCGAAACGGTCCAATCCTGCCACATCTCGAGCAGGAATATCTTGAATGGTCTGGTGGCACACCATGGGACGTTGATTTCCCCGAATGGGAGCCTGTGCACAACAAACTGTTCTCCAACGGGATTCTTGGGATCGAAAACGTTGGTGGTGACCTCGATGCGGTAACAGGCAAGCGCGTGACGTTCGCCTTCTTTCCATGGAACTGGGATCGCGGCGATGGCTGTATCATCCGCCTTGTTGCAATCACGGATAAGCAACAAGCCTACCGCATCGAAGCTGGCGAAAGCTTCTAGAGTGCTCATCAAGCGTTTTAAGGAAGCAAGCACATATGACGCCCCTAATCATTGGGGCGTCTCTGGCTTACGCTTGCAAGGGTTCGAAGAAGGTGGTCCAGAAAATCAGTGGATTGGTTTCAGTCAATTCCTTCCCGGTGGCGGGGCAGGGCCTGATAGCACCCCGTTTGAAAAGGTCTATGTCGTTCTTGAAGGCGAGATGACTGTCGAATGGGACGGGAAAACCGCAGTGCTGGGCGCGATGGATTCCTGCACCGTTCCGGCAGGTCAAGAACGCCGGATCGAGAATAAATCAAACCACGTCTGCAAGATGCTGGTGGTTATTCCCTATCCTGAAGGGGGACGCCCAAAATGAGCCTGTCTGACCCGCTTTCCTTCTTTGATGTCAAAGGCAAAGTCGCACTCATCACTGGCGCTTCGGGTGCGTTCGGTGCAGTCGCCGCCGAAGTCCTGTCGGCAGCAGGTTGCAAGGTTGTGCTGGCTGCTGGTAACGCAGATGCAATGGCCGATGTAGCTGACAAATGCACAGGCGACGTCCATCAAATTAACGCCCGCCCATCGGATGAAGCAACCTGCGCCGATATGGTTGCCAAAACAGTCGAGGCCTTTGGATCACTGGACATTCTGGTGGTCGCCTCTGGCATGAACAAAGTCGCACTGATCAATGATATGGAACCTGAGACGTTCACAAACGTCATGGACGCGAATGTCACGCAAAGCTGGTTGGTTGCGCGTGCCGCAGCCGCACAAATGAAAGCACAGGGGCAGGGCGGCAAGATCGTTTTGATGTCATCTGCGCGAGGCTTGCTGGGGCACCCCGCAGGCTACACCGCCTATTGCGCGTCCAAAGCAGCAGTGGATGGCATGACCAAGGCATTGGGCTGTGAACTTGGCCCAACAGGGATCACCGTAAATGCGATTGCACCCACTGTGTTCCGCTCTCCGCTTACGGCATGGATGTTCGAAGACGACGACAAGGCAAAAGCAGTGCGCAGCGGTTTTCTTGCACGCGTGCCAAAAGGCCGTTTAGGCGAACCTGAAGATCTGGCGGGGCCCTTGCTGTTCTTGTCCTCGAAAGCCTCTGATTTCTACACTGGACATATCCTTTATGCTGATGGCGGTTATACCGCCGGATGAGCCAAATTGCTGTCATAGGCGGCGGCCTGATGGGCCATGGTATTGCGCTAACTTTTGCGCGTGTGGGCCATCAGGTGAAGGTCACAGATCCTGTGGCCGAGGCTTTGATCACAGTCCCAGAGCGAATTGGCGAAAGCCTGCGCTTGCTGGGTGCCTCTGAGCCAGAGGTGCACGCAGCCCTTGCCAATGTCACGCTTTGCCAAAGTGTCGAAGACGCTGTGGCCGATGCGGGCTATGTGTTCGAGGCCGCGCCGGAAAAGCTAGAGCTGAAACAAGCGCTCTTTGCGCAAATAGAAACTGCGGCCCCCAGTGATGCTATCCTTGCCTCCAACACCTCGGTGATTCAGATTACAAAAATCATGGCGGGACTTAAGTCCCGTCATCGCGCGCTTGGCACCCATTGGTGGAACCCTCCACATATGATCCCCTTGGTGGAAGTCGTCAAAACTGAATGGACTGATCCAGCACTTGCGCAAGGCATGCACGCATTGCTTGCGCAAGCTAACAAAACTCCGGTCATGGTCGAAAAAGACGTTCCTGGTTTTATCGGCAATCGCCTGCAGCACGCCCTTTGGCGCGAAGCAATCAGCCTCGTCGAGAACGGGATTTGTACCGCCGATGCTGTAGACCAAGTGGTCAAAGCCAGCTTTGGCAGACGCCTCGCAGTGCTTGGTCCGCTTGAAAACGCAGACCTTGTGGGAATCGAATTAACACAAGACATTCATCATCAAGTACTGTTTGATTTAGAGCGGCGGGAGGAGCCGTCCCCCTATCTAGAGCATTTGCTGAACGAAGGCCGCACAGGAATGGCGGCAGGGGCTGGATTTCGCAACTGGGAGGACGCGGATCTGGCGGCGACTAAGGAAAAGGTCGCAACCCACCTACGAAAACTAGAAGGAATATTGCCGAAATAACCGGCATTTTGGGAGGAAGATATGACAAAAACAACACGCCGCAGCGTCTTAGGCGGGATTACCGCTAGTCTGGCAGCACCAGCGATTTTGACCACCACGCGGGCCTATGCGCAATCGCCAACGATCAAGGTCGGTTTCGTAACGCCATCCACCGGCCCGTTGGCCGGTTTTGCCGAGGCCGATGATTACATCCTCGAAGGACTCCGCGCGCAGTTCGCAGGTGGCCTGACGAACAACGGCAAGTCCTACAATGTTGAAATCATCAAAAAAGACAGCCAATCCAATCCGAACCGCGCCGCCGAAGTCGCAGCCGAGCTGATATTGGATGATGAAGTCGATATCATGACCGCTGCTGCAACGCCGGACACCACAAATCCAGTGGCTGATCAGGCCGAAATCAACGAAATTCCATGCATCACCACTGATGCGCCTTGGCAGCCTTACTTTTTTGGTCGTGGTGGCAATCCAGGGGTCGGATTTGACTACACCTACCACTTCTTTTGGGGCCTTGAGGACATTATCGGCAACTTCACCGGGCTTTGGAATGACGCAGGTGTCGCCAAAAAAGTCGGTGGATTGTTCCCCAATGATGCGGACGGAAACGCCTGGGGCGATGCCAAATTGGGTCTGCCTCCGGCACTTGCTGCACAGGGATTTGAGCTGATCGATCCGGGCCGTTACCAGCCCCTATCTGACGATTTTTCAAACTATATCGCAGCCTTCAAAGAAGCCGGATGTGAAATTGTCACCGGCGTGATGATCCCACCTGATTTTGGCACATTCTGGGCCCAAGCCGCGCAACAGGGGTTCAACCCAAAAGTTGCGACAATCGGCAAGGCAATCCTGTTCCCATCGGTGATTGAATCTCTTGGCGATCGGGGAATTGGCCTGACATCTGAAATCTGGTGGTCCCCCAACCACCCATTTAGTTCTTCGCTCAATGGTACATCTGCAGCAGATCTTGCCGGTGGCTACACCGCCGCAACTGGGCGCCCATGGACCCAGCCAATTGGTTTTAAACATGCGCTGTTTGAAGTTGTCGCTGACGTCGTATCCCGTGCAGAGGATTTGGATGACGCGGATGCAATTGCGGCCGCAATCGGGAGCACAAACATCTCGACCATCGTAGGCGACGTGAACTGGGCCGCAGGCCCTGTGCCAAACGTGACCAAAACACCGTTGGTGTCTGGACAATGGCAAGACAATGGCAATGGGGTCGAGTTGGTGATCACCAACAACGACAACGCTCCGGACATCCCCGTCGGCGGCGAACTCAAGCTGCTTGGTTAAAGCAAAGTGTCCGCACTGCTTTCCGTAACGGATTTGCAAAAGTCCTTCGGCGCAGTTGTCGTCGCGGATGCCACGTCGTTTGATGTGGCACCCGGCGAAGCTGTGGGGATCCTTGGTCCCAATGGTGCGGGCAAGACATCGCTATTTAACCTAATAACAGGCACCTTACCCGCAGATGCGGGCAGGATTAATTTTGGCGGCAAAGATGTCACTAAAATGTCGGCAGCCACTCGGTGCAAAATGGGAATTGCGCGATCGTTCCAAGTCCCCCAGCCCTTTGGCGGTATGACCGTTTTTGAAAATGCCCTTGTGGGCGCAACTCAAGGTGCAGGCTTGTCAGGATCCGATGCCGAGGCCCACGCCCTTGCAGTTTTGGACGAAACCGATCTTTTGGACAAAGCGAATGCGCGGGCAGGGGCGTTGACCCTTTTGGATCGTAAACGGCTGGAACTGACCCGCGCTTTGTCGGCCAAGCCAAAGCTTTTGCTTCTCGATGAGATCGCTGGCGGGCTAACAGAGGCTGAATGCAAATCGCTGATCACTACAATCAAGAACATCCATGCGCGCGGCACCACGATCATTTGGATTGAACATGTCGTCCACGCGTTGCTCGCAGTGGTGGAACGCTTGATTGTCATCGACTTTGGAAAAAAGATTGCTGAAGGTGCACCCAAAACAATAATGGAAAGCGCTGAAGTCAAAGAGATCTATCTGGGGGTAGATCCCGATGTCTGACACGCTGCTTCGCCTCACAAACCTCGACGCGCACTATGGCGATTTTCAAGCGCTCTACGGACTAGACCTAAGTGTAGTGAAAGGCGAAGTCGTCGCTGTCATTGGCGCAAACGGCGCAGGCAAGACTACGCTCATGCGCTCGATCTCAGGGCTGCTGACCAATAGAGCTGATGCAATCCACTACCAAAACCAACCAATAGGTGCACTGCGCGCCGACGAAATCGCAGCTTTGGGCATAGCGCTTGTGCCCGAGGGACGTCAGCTTTTCCCATCGCTTTCTGTAGAAGAAAACCTCGTCATTGGCGGCAAAGTCTCGCGTCGCGGGGCATGGACTTTGGCGAAAGTCTACGAACTTTTTCCGATCCTGAAAGAACGCAAAGACCAAGCCTCGACCTCGCTTTCTGGTGGGCAACAGCAAATGGTCGCGATCGGGCGCGCCCTTATGGCAAACCCAGATTTGATTTTGTTCGACGAAATCTCGCTTGGGTTGGCCCCAGTGGTGATCCGCCAAATATACGAAGCGCTGCCCGGCATCGTCGACGACGGTATGACCGCGATGATTGTGGAACAAGACATCAGCAAAGCATTATCAGTGTCGTCACGGGTGTTTTGCCTTATGGAAGGACGCATTGCCCTCGAAGGACGCACCAACGACATCTCGCACGCACAAATCACAGCAGCATATTTCGGAGTAGACGCCTGATGGATTGGATCAACGCCATTACTCAAGGGGTCCTGTTGGGGGGACTCTATGCCCTTTTTGCTGCGGGCCTTTCTTTGATTTTTGGTGTGATGCGGCTGGTCAATATCGCCCATGGCGACCTGATTATTCTTGCGGCATATCTCGGTCTTTCAACCAGCGTAATGCTTGGCGTTCACCCGTTTCTGGCCTTGCTTGTGGTGATACCCGTTATGGCTGGCCTTGGTTACCTGCTGCAACGTGGCGTGCTCAATCAAACCCTTGGACCCGACATCTTGCCACCGCTGCTGGTGACTTTTGGCCTGTCCGTGATTATCCAAAACGCACTGCTGGAAACCTATACAGCCGACCCTCAAAAACTGGCTGGTGGGGCCATCGAAACAGCTAGCATCAATGTCGGCGGCATCACCATGGGTGTCTTGCCAATCTTGACCTTTGTAATTGCGCTGGCTGTTATCGCGGGGCTGCAATTTATCTTTTACCGCACCGCTCTTGGCCGCGGCTTTCGTGCGGTAAGCGACAATCAAGACATCGCACAGCTTATGGGCCTGCACAAAGCCCATGTCTTTGGCGTCGCAATGGCCCTGGCCCTAGCTGTTGTTGCGATTGCAGGGATCCTACTGGGCATGCGCACAAGTTTTGATCCAGCAATTGGCGGAGGACGCCTGATTTTCGGTTTTGAAGCAGTCATCATTGGTGGGCTCGGCAATCTGTGGGGCACCCTTATCGGAGGCGTCATCCTTGGTGTTGCCCAAACCATCGGAGCAAAAATTGACCCTGGCTTTCAACTGCTTGCGGGTCACATAGCGTTCCTTCTTGTTCTTGCCATTCGCCCAAATGGCCTTTTCCCGAGGGTCAATCATTGAGCGCGCCACAGGTCACCAGATCCACCACTGCCTCGCGTATTTCTGTGGTATTCGCGTTTATAGCCATTGTTGTGCTTGCTGCAGCCCCTTGGTGGGCGGGCCGCGCGGACATGCGGCTGATGGGCGAAATCTACCTTTACCTTTCCCTTGCAACACTCTGGAATCTTATGGCGGGCTATGCCGGCCTCGTCTCTGTTGGCCAACAGGCCTACGTGGGTTTCGGTGGTTATATGCTGTTTGCCCTGACTGTATTCGCAGGTCTAAATCCTATAGTAGCGATCCTTGTGGGTGGCATCCTCGCAGCCGTCATCTCGATCCCCGTCGCAACCCTCGTTTTTCGCCTAAAGGGCGCGTATTTCGCGATCGGCACTTGGGTCATCGCTGAGGTCTTCCGCCTCAGCTTTGCACAAATCCAAGCACTTGGAGGCGGCTCTGGCTCGTCCCTACCTGTCGCGATCATCAAAGAGCTTGGTGCGAAGAAAGCCGCGCGCGAGGCTCTGAGTTACTGGCTTGCTCTTGGTGCAGCCGTGGCGATCCTGGCTGCCGTCTATATGTTCTTGCGGTCACGTCGCGGACTTGCCTTGACTGCGATCCGGGACAGCGAAACGGCCGCCAGCAGCCTTGGCATCGATATCTGGCGTACAAAGCTAGAAGTTTACGTGGTCACTTCTGCTTTTACGGCCATAATCGGCGGGCTTATTTTCCTGCAAAAGATCCGGATTTCGCCCGACGCTGCGTTTTCTGTCAACGACTGGACAGCCTTTGTCATTTTCATTGTCGTCATTGGCGGCATTGGCACATTGGAAGGGCCTATCATCGGCACGCTGCTCTTTTTCCTTCTGCGTGAGCTGCTCGCGGATTTTGGTACGATCTATCTTCTTGTTCTCGGCTTTGTGGCCATCATTGTGATGTTAAAAGCGCCTAAAGGCGTTTGGGGCCTGATCCGAGATCGCTATGACCTTGAACTATTCCCCTTAAGCTACCGCGTGCGCACGAAAGGCGACTAAATGGCCAAGACACAAAAGACGATTATCACCTGCGCTGTAACTGGTGCGATCCACACACCGACCATGTCTGAGGCACTACCCGTCACATTCGATGATATTGCCACCCAAGCAATTGACGCAGCAGAAGCGGGGGCATCGATCCTACATCTGCATACGCGTCATCCCGACGATGGTCGTCCAAGTGTGGAACCTGAACATTATGAACCGTTTTTGGGCCGGATAAAGCAATCGACCGATGCCGTGATCAACATCACGACAGGGGGTGCGCCCACCATGCTGATCAAGGACCGCCTACGCGCTGCAGAACAATTTTCGCCAGAAATGTGCTCACTGAACATGGGATCCCTGAACTTTGCATTTCATCCACTAGTCAAGCGCTATGATAGTTTCAAATACGATTGGGAAAGAGAGTATATTGAAGGGTCAGAGGCGAATATCTTTCGCAACACATTCGCTGATATCCGCGAAGCAGCCGAGCGGCTGACGCCACACAACATCAAATTCGAACATGAATGCTACGATGTCGGACATCTTTATAACCTTAAATTTTGCATGGACATTGGGCTGTTTAAGGCCCCCATTTTCATTCAATTTGTAATGGGTATCCTTGGCGGGATCGGAGCGGATATCGACAACCTCGTCTTTATGAAACGCACCGCTGACAAGCTTTTTGGCGAAGACTATCGCTGGTCTGTTTTAGCCGCCGGCGCTGCCCAAATGCCGCTTGCCACAACGGCCAGTCAAATGGGTGGCAATGTTCGTGTCGGCCTTGAGGATAGCCTGTTTATCAAACGCGGAGAGTTGGCCACTTCAAACGCACAGCAGGTCGCAAAAATCCGGCGCATTGTCGAAGATCTCGGTTCAGAGGTCGCAACACCTGATGAGGCAAGAGAGATCCTTGATCTCAAGGGCGGCGATAAGGTGAACTTCTAAAATGAATGTGCTCTGGATCATGGCCGACCAACTGCGTTGGGACTATTTGTCGTGCTACGGCGCCAGTCACATCGCGACGCCAAATATCGACCGGCTGGCCTCGAAAGCGGTGCGTTTCGACCGCGCCTACGTGCAATCCCCGATCTGTGGACCTAGCCGGATGAGCTCTTACACCGGACGTTATGTCCGCAGCCACGGCGCCACATGGAACGGCTTTCCATTGCGCGTTGGCGAGCCTACTTTGGGCGACCATCTACGTGAGATTGACGTAAAATGTTCCTTGGTCGGCAAGACCCACATGCGCCCCGACAAAGAGGGCATGAAGCGCCTGGGTATCGACCCTGCAGGCCCCATCGGAGCCTTGGTAAGCGAGTGCGGGTTCGAAGCTTTTGTGCGCGACGACGGCACGAATTCAACCTTCGACGCAAACCGAAACGGTGAAGATTACGACAACTACCTTCGCGAACATGGCATGGACGGTGAAAACCCGTGGGAAGAATGGGCCAATACTGCCATAGGCCCAGACGGCAAGCCTAAGACAGGCTGGCTGTTGGAAACGGCGCCGCTGGCCGCGCGTGTTCCCAAGGAACATTCCGAAACCGCATGGCTGACAACCCGTGGTATCGAATACATCGAAAGCCAAGGCGATCAACCTTGGCTTTGCCACCTGAGCTACATAAAGCCCCATTGGCCTTACCTTGCGCCAGCGCCTTATAACGATATGTACACGGCCCAGGATCTTCCACCCGTGAACCGCCGTGAAGGTGAACATCAACACCCGATTATGGAAACATGGGCCAATACGCGTATCTGCAAAAGTTTTGCCCGCGACACTGTGCGTGACACTGTGGCCCCCGTCTACATGGGATTGATCAAGGAACTCGACGACCAAATGGGACGGCTGTTCGATTACCTCGAAAAGACGGGTCGGATGGACGATACGATGATCGTCTTTTGCTCGGACCACGGCGATAACATGGGCGATCATTTCTTGGGTGAAAAAGACCTGTTCTATGACTGCTCTGCCCGTGTCCCAATGATCATCTATGATCCCCGACGCGAAGCAGACGCCACGCGTGGCACAAGTACCGACAAGCTGATGGAAAGTATTGACTTGGTTCCAACCTTCATCGATTTCTTTGGCGGCACACAAAAACCGCATCTGTTGGAAGGCCGTTCGGTGGAACCACTGCTCCACGGCAAAGACACCCCTTGGCGACAGCATTGCATATCCGAGTATGACTACGCCACGCGCGACGCGCGACGCGAGATTGGAGTGGATCAACGCGATGCTCGCATGGTCATGGTCTTTGATGGGCGTTGGAAATATGTGCATGTTGAAACCATGCGCCCGATGCTATTTGATCTGGAAACGGACCCAAACGAGTTACATGATCTGGGCGACGATCCTGAACAACAATCTCACGTGGAGCGCCTTAAGGAAGTCCACTTTGATTGGAGCCGCCAGCATCATTCGCGCATTACGCGCTCTGCTGAGATCGTCGAAGAAATGACCGACGACCGCGAACCTGACGGCATCGTTATCGCCTTTTGGAACCGTCAAGAAATGGACGAACAGGGTTTGCAAATGCCAACCCACATCAAAGACTAAACTCTCGGGGAGGGGGCGACTATGGCTGAAATGACAACGGATGTTTTGATTATCGGAACTGGTCCTGCTGGATCCTCTACTGCAGCACTCCTTGCGAGTTATGGCATCGAGACAATGATTGTGAATCAATACCGCTGGCTGGCCAATACTCCTCGCGCCCATATAACCAACCAACGTACGATGGAGGTCCTGCGCGACCTTGGTCCAGACGTTGAATCCGAGGCCTATCTACACGCCACCGAACAAGACCTTATGGGGGAAAACGTATTTTGCGAAAGCCTCGCAGGCGAAGAAATTGGCCGCATGAAAAGTTGGGGCACGCATCCTAACTCGCGCGCCGAACATCAGCTGTCCTCACCATCCCATATGAACGATCTGCCGCAGACATTTATGGAACCGATCCTCTTTACCACCGCTTGCAAACGCGGAGCCCAAGCCCGGATGTCGACTCAATATGTCAGCCATGTTCAGGACGCAGAGGGTGTGACAACCACACTTCTTGATCGCCTGTCAGGCCGTAAATTTGAGGTCCGCTCGAAATATCTGATTGGTGCAGATGGCGGGAATTCTTTGGTGGCCGAACACATCACTACCCCCATAGAAGGCAAGATGGGCGTCGGTGGGTCGATGAACATCTACTTCAAAGCGGATCTATCCAAATACGTCGCGCACCGCCCCAGTGTGCTTTATTGGGTTATGCAACCCGGTGCAGATGTTGGCGGGATTGGCATGGGCCTTGTGCGGATGATCCGCCCTTGGAATGAATGGCTGATTGTATGGGGCTATGATATCAATGAACCAGCTCCAAAGGTTGACGAAGCCTTTGCCACAAATGTGGCGAGGCAATTGGTTGGCGACCCGGACCTTAACATTGAACTGATCAGTGCAAGTGTGTGGACCGTCAACGACGCCTACGCCACCCATATGCAAAAGGATCGCGTGTTCATTATGGGTGACGCCGCGCATCGACATCCACCATCAAACGGGTTGGGGTCGAACACTTCGATCCAAGACGGTTTCAACCTGGCTTGGAAACTGGCGATGGTTCTGAAAGGTCAAGCGGGCGCCTCACTTTTGGACAGTTACAGCGCCGAACGCGCGCCTATTGCGAAACAGATTGTCACCCGTGCCAATCAATCTATTGCGGAATTTGGTCCAATCTTTGAGGCCCTTGGCATGACCGGCGGCAGTGATGTGAAACAAATCAAAGCCAGCATGGACGCGCGGTGCGATCCAGGTGACGCAGCGGTGGCGCAAAGGGAGGCGCTGCGCAAAGCCATCGCCTTTAAGAACTACGAGTTTGATGCGCATGGCGTAGAAATGAACCAGCGCTATGCATCAAACGCTATCGTGACTGCAGGCCAACCGGAACCGGCTTTCAACAAAGACAAAGAATTGCACTATCATCCAACAACTTGGCCCGGCGCGCGCTTACCGCACGCTTGGGTGTTTGACGGCAACACCGGTGAAAAAGTTTCAACCTTAGATCTGTGCGGCAAAGGCGCCTTCACCATCCTGACTGGCATTGGCGGGGAAGCTTGGCGCGATGCCGCGCAAACGCTTGCCCAGCAGGTAGGCATTCAACTCAACGTGCACATTATTGGGCCAAGGCAAACTTATGTTGACCATTCCGGCGACTGGGCCCGGATTTGTGAAATAGCAGATGACGGTTGCCTGCTGGTACGCCCAGATCACCATGTCGCTTGGCGTGCTCCTGTCATTTCAAAGGATCCAAAAAGCGATTTGTTTGAAGTTCTGCAGCAAGTTTTGGGCAGAAACTAGGGTGGCGGCATTTCTAAGATCGGCATCTAAAGCTGTGCAATCTTTCGATTCAATCAATGTTTGTAAGGAATGCTAGAAAGCGCTTCATTGAACATAATAAGGATTACACGATTTAGAACTGAAGCACTGTCTGTTTTTGAAATCATGCGTACACCTATAGGTTTAAGGCCCATCTAGTATGAGCATAAAGGCCTAGACCTTGCTCTTACTAGGACGAGCATGACTGTTTAAAGTTTGCGATGTGAAAGCAAATAGAGGTGTTTTTGTGATCTCTAGCCCTTCCGATGAATTGATCGCAGGCCTTACGGCTTAAACGGCCCAAAAGAACTGTTCAAACCTTTTTTCAACGCTTTGGTTCTACCAATCAAAACGCTCGTAAGTGTCAGTATTTAGCGCGGCAACCTCGTCGTTTGAAAACTCTGGTACATCTTCCTTCATCACGTCTTCCTCCGTTGGATCTTCAGCGCTTTGATCTGGCTCGGCATCCCAAGCCTGTGTATTAGTTTCGCTTACAGCCAGCGGATCCTCGTACTGATCCTGCTGTTCAAGCCCAGTATCCGGATCACCCACAATGAGCGAATAAGGGGAATTTGTGCTTATTTCCGCGCCATTAAAAGCCTCATCCGTCAGCACGATCTCACCGTTAATGATACCTTCGAAACCGGGCGGTGGCGAAATTTCAAGTGCGGCGATGTCGAGCCCTGTTAGATCAACTGCACCGCCATCCGTCACTATGGATTGATCCCCAATATGCAGAATCGTATCTGCCGGAAGGCCTTCCATGGAAACCGTAGCAGCATCGCTTGCGTGTCCTACATCAATACCAACCTCGAAGGTCCCGTTTTCTTCAGTTTGGGTTTCGAGATCTGAAGTAACAAGTTCGCGCCCGTCTGTATCGGGCCCTTCCCATTCTATCTTTAGTCCTGCATGCCCACTGTTCTCAAAATAGCGGACTTCGATGTCATAAGTGCCGGGTTCTAGTTCAACCTCGCCAGATCTTGTTCGAAAGCCGTGCCGACCATCATTGTCGATCACAGGTTCTCCGTCGATATACAAAATTACACCATCGTCGCCACCGGCGAAAAACGCGTAGTCCCCCCCCTCTTCAACCGTAATCTGGCCTTCTAGTTTGGCACCAAATGTATCCTTGGAGCCGCCTTCCCAAAAAGATTCTTTGCTGTTGGCATAATTGATATCCTGAACAAATTCCTGATGGGTCGGGTCGCTGTCCCAATCAATGTCATCCATCTTGTTCAAGCTATGGTTCACATCGAAATAACTGGCCTTAAAACCACCAACCAAATTGGCCTCGGGTGCACTGATTTCCGCCTCATTTACATCAAATGTCAGTGGATGGTTTGCAACAGTAGGCTGACCCGATGTGTCATGGACAGTGATGGAAATACCTGCATCAATAGCACCAACAAAATCCAGCGGTGGCGTAATTGAAAGGGTATCTGTGTCCCAACCTGTAATATCTGCTGTGCCATCGTCACCAACGGTTTGTGCGTTTTCTCCATTTGTAACCAAGGTGCCTGGCGGAAGTTCCGTGAGAGCTACGCTATCCTCGCTGGCCAGTGCTGTTTGATCCACCTCAACATCCACGGTCAAAGGGATACCGCTAACGGTTTGCATTGCATCTTGATCTGGGGCTGCCACCAATTCGCGCCCATCAATTCCCGGCCCTTCCCATTCAAGCTTTAATCCAGCATGGCCATGGTTCTCAAAGTACCGCACCTCAATATGATGTGTGCCGGCCTCCAGCTCAATGTCACCAGTTCGGGTTTGAAAGCCGTGCAATCCATCATTGTCGATCACTGGCTCTCCATTGACAAACAGGATCGCGCCGTCGTCGCCACCCAGCAGAAAGTTAAAGCTACCTCCCTCTTCCACTTCGATATTGCCAGAGATCTTGGCACCGAAGGTATCCGTTGATCCGCCCTCCCAAAAGGATCCACGCCCATTGCTGTAATTAATGTCAGACGTCACTTCCTGATGGGTTGGTGCCCTAGCCCAGTCAATGTCATCTAGTTCCGATAGGCTGTAATCGACATCAAAATACTCCGCCTTGAAGCCAGAGGTAACTGAGACATTGGGCATCTCAA
>NZ_CP173029.1:0-80000 GCF_044772865.1 Algirhabdus cladophorae | reverse complement strand
CTATTCCGTAGATCTGGGTACGTTCCCACGCGTTACTAACCCGTCCGCCGCTCACCCGAAGGTGCGCTCGACTTGCATGTGTTAGGCCTGCCGCCAGCGTTCGTTCTGAGCCAGGATCAAACTCTCAAGTTGAAAAGCAATTGCTTGCTTATCCTTGACGTTCGAACCTCTGCACATCGGTCCAACCGGCTGGTTGGACCAGTTTACCGTTTGGTTGTGCTTTCAGTTACCAAAGTAACCAGAAGCCGTCCAAACAGTGAAGCTGACACTAGATTATCGGGTTGCCCCTACTAGCGCGATATGAAGAAGTTTGATCCATCGAATGAACCAAACCGCCCACATATCTCTTCAGTGTATATCAATTTCAAATAGCGTAGAGACAAAAGTGACAGTGTGCGCCCTAACTTGTTTGGCGCGCCCCGCCTCAGATACCTCAGATTTTCTTATCCACCGTCTGGCTTTCTGTCTGCGTTTCCGCTTCCGTCTGGCCTGTCTGGCGTCCCGTTGGTGCATCTCAGCGCCGCCGGTGAAGTGGGTTCTACGGTTAGTGGCGCAGACCCGCAACCCCTTTTTTCAACAAAAATGCATTTTTTCTGTTTTTCCTGATTTTTCCATGTTTTTCATAGGTTTAAGTAAGAATTTTTCTTTGGACCTTAGGGCAAACGCAATTTTATTGCGGTCCCGAAACCCGTTTACCCCCTACATATAGAGTTATCCACAGCCCTATCCCCAAGAGGTCCTGTGAATCTGCCGCTTTGCGAACTGAATCGCGCCAAGACTCGGATGAATCGCTCTGCGATTCACTCAAAAAAGTCGAAAAAAACGTCTCAGCCTGAAAATGAATCGCTGACTCGGGGTGATTCACAGCATCACAGCGCGGTTAAATGGGGCAATGACTCGAAATAACCGCGTCAAACCGCCCGAATATTGGGCGAATTTCAAAGGCCACGATTGAACCGGGTGTTTCAAATCACCGGAATCGACAATTCTCGACGGTGCGCCCACCACATCACTGATTTAAAGCCGCGTCATTGAACATCAGCGCGCGCGCCATATTGGCCAAATGAGTGAATTCACCTTTTGGGCCTTAGGCGCACGGGCCCGGCCCTTTGATCTTTATAGTCGGTCAGGCGACGGCCTTCATAATGGCCCCGGGAATCTCTGCCATAATAACTGCGCCTTTTTCATCGGAGGGCGCCACGGCCCAAATCCGGCCACCCCGATCTTCGATCAAGCGCTTTAATCCAAAAAGACCAAAGCCGGATCCCACTTTAAACGTACCCTCAGAGAGGAATACAACAGAGGGGTCATCGAACCCCTGTCCGTTGTCCGACACTCTCAGTGTGACAAAGCCCGAAGGCGCATCAACCAGTTGCACGTTAATCTCGGCCTGATCGCCTGCATATTTGATCGCGTTGTCGATCAGGTTCTGCAGCAAGATCCGCAGCAGCATCGGATCTGTTTCCACCACAACTGCATCGCCCCAAATGGAATGCCGCCCCTGCGGGTCCAACACCATAGAGATATCACTACACACCTCACACAGTTCTACGCGAGCCAATGTCTCGCGCAAATCGCTGGCGCGCGCGTAGTTCAGCATATCGTCGATCAGATTAGAGGCTTTGGTTGCGATGTCTTCCAACATGTCGATCATTTCGAGCTTGCCGTCCCCGTGATCGACAAAATCCTCGCGCAGCAATTCTGCTAACATCTGGACATTGCGCATAGGTGATCGCAAGTCATGGGCCGCAAAACTCATGAATTGTTCCATCTGCTGCTTCATATCCAGATGGTGTGTATAGTGTTGCACCAGACGGTTCTTGACCTCTTGCTGATCAGTAATGTCGTTCATTGTGGCTACGATCCGCACAATGCCGTCTGCATCTATAGGCGCACGTCGTAAAGAGACATCAAACCAAGATGGTCCCTGAGGCAGGTCCATATGGCACATACTACGTTCGGCGCTGCCATTGCGGTGCACGGCAATCATCATCTTTTCTAACATGGCCGCCGAGCGCGCGTCGAACACCTCGGTCAAGGACCTCCCCTTGCAGTGGGCTTCGTCCATTTCGGCCACAACGCACCAGGCGTCATTGGCGCCAACCACATTGAAATGCCCCGCAGGGGTCAATTCCAAGATAAGGACGGGCACAACAATCTGTTGATATATGGCAAAGTTTTGCGCCATTGCGGTCTCCACTGAGTCAGTGGAGCCATTAACAGCACGCGCCCTTACTATCGCGTTAACGTAAACTTAAAGTTTTAAGCAGTGCGCGCAGCCGTGCGTTGGGCCAGCTTGGGCGTAACCCTCAGAACCAACAACACCACGATCGCAGCAGTATATAGGATCGGCTCCATTTGCAGGCCTTTGACCAGCCATAAGAAATGTAGCGCCCCCAATAAAGCCGCGACATACGTCAGCTTATGCAATTTGCGCCAGCTCGCGGCCCCCATTTTACGCAGGGACATATTGTTCGACGTGATTGCTAAGGGCAGCATCAAAACAAACCCAGCCATTCCGACAGTTATATATGTTCGCTTTACGATATCGCGCCAGATCTCGGACAATACCTGCACATCCAGCACCAACCACACCAACAAATGCGCCAGAATGAAGAAGAACGTCAAAAGGCCGATAGCGCGGCGGAACTTCAACAGGTTCAAGCCAGCATATTTGCGCAAAGGCGTGATCGCCAATCCAGCAATCATCAATTGCAGCCCCACTAGGCCATAAGCATGTTCCAACGCTTTGATCGGCTCGACACCCAATCCACCAGTCAGGCCCAGATAAAAGAGCCACGCCGCATAGGCAGCGCCTACTATATACAACGTCCAAGCTGGCACTTTGCGCAGGGCCGTGTTGAGGGGGGCTGCGATATCCATCAGAACTGCTTGCTCAAATCCATACCAGCATAAAGACCTGCTACTTCGTCTTCATAGCCGTTGAACATCAGTGTCGGTTCGCGCTTGGCAAAAAGACCACCACCTATGGTGCGGTGGGAGGCCTGAGACCAACGCGGATGATCCACAGTTGGGTTCACGTTGCTGTAAAACCCGTACTCGCGGGCATTGGCCATATTCCAGCTGGTGGGTGGCTCGTCCTCGGTCAGGGTGATCCGCACAATCGACTTGATCGATTTGAACCCATATTTCCACGGCACAACCAAACGGATCGGCGCGCCGTTTTGATTTGGCATCGGCTGGCCATAAATCCCCGTGGCCATCAAGGTCAGCGGGTGCATCGCCTCGTCCAAACGCAAACCTTCGCGGTAAGGCCAATCCAGGCTGCGGGTCCGTTGACCGCGCATTTCCTCTGGCCGCACCAAGGTTTCAAAGGCCACATATTTCGCGCCACTTTGAACACCTGCTTTTTCGAGAATGTCTTTCAGCTCGAACCCGTTCCAAGGCACAACCATGGCCCATGCCTCGACACAGCGGAACCGGTAGATGCGTTCTTCCTCGGTCAAACCTTCGGTCAGTTGGGCCACACTGTATTCACCGGGGTTATCAACCAGACCGTCTACCACGATCGACCATGGATCTGTGGTCAAAGCGCCCGCATAGGTCGCGGGATCCGTCTTGCCTGTGCCGAACTCATAAAAGTTGTTGTACTGCGTGATCTCTTCAAACGTGTTGGGTTGAAGATCAGCCGCCATCGCAGGGCTCATAATGGAAGCCGCAGCCATCCCAGCCGCCCCCGCCATCAACTGGCGACGGTTCAAAAACGCCGCCTTAGGGGTGACGTCATTATAAGTCAGAGTGTTTTTCCAGCGATACGCCATGGGTCGGCCTCCTTAAGTTTTGTTCGTTGTTACCTAAGTCGGGCCCATTCCAAAGCAAAACCACCACACCTCACGACAAGGTTTACGGTTGTAACAATTGGCTGGCCTGTGGATTTGAGTATTTTGGGAAAAAAGAAACCGCAGGGGCCGCGCGTTTGATGCAGCCCCCCTACGTGTGTGGATCTGGCCACTATTCCAGCGCGCCGCCCCCTTTGATCCAAGCTGCAACACCGCCGCTTAAGTTCACAACGGGGGTCAAGCCCATGTCGATTGCAACCGTTGCCGCCAGCGCGGAGCGACCACCTGAGGCACAATAGAAGACGTATGTTTTGTCTTGGTTGAACTCTGGCTTGTGGCCCGGGCTGTCTGGATCGATGTGGAACTCCATCATGCCCCGGGACGAGGCCACAGCACCGGGGATCATGCCAGTTTTGGCCTGTTCCGTTCCATCGCGCAGATCAACAAAAACATGATCAGGTGATTGAACCAATTCCAGAGCGTCTTCTACCGATAGGGCGGGCACTGCGGCGAGGGCATCTTTGACGAGGTCTTTGGCATGTTTGGTAATCTTTTGCGGCATGGTATAATTCCTTTCGCGATGCTGCTTTGGTCAGAGTTAAATCGCCAGATCCAATCGTGGCTTTCGGAACGGGCGGAACACCTCGACCATAGCGATGGATTGAACCGACTTTAAGATCTCGGCCAGACAAACGGCGCAATAGTCATATAAACGATCAATGTCAGCGTCTGGCATCTAGGCTGAGTTGATACGCCTTCGGCCTACCCGCCACTTTGACGCCGTCCACCTCGGGCGCTTTGCACAGAAGGCCACCCATCCAAACCTGCCCCATTAGAACCGGATTATGCGGTTCACTGATATCATATTGCCGCATGTCACCAGTCACAGGGAGTGGCCATTCTGGATGCGGCCCGTTTTCCACATCGATGATCTTTGCCCCGTCCCATTTCCCTACATCGGTTTTCCAGAAAGGGATCACGTTCGAGCTAAGGGCCGCACCGCAAAACACATGGGATCTGTCGGGGTCATGCAGAACCTTAACCTCTAGGGGAATTAAACCGTCCTTACCAAGATACATAGTCTCGACCGACCCGAAGGATCTGGAGGCCGATCCCCCGAGCGCGTCGCCCAAACTGCAGCTATTCCTGCGGATGCAGCACGTTCATAGGCACCGATGTCCCATTGGGTTGAACAATACGTACATGATCGCGGCGCAATTGCCGCGGTTCCGAGACACCAACAGAATGTGCAATCGTTTCGACCTCTTTGACAATCGAGGCCGCATATTTGGCAACGTTTTTATATTTCTCCTGCGGCACCAAACCTTTTTGAAACCGCGGGTCATGGGTGGTGATCCCTGTGGGGCACGTATTTTTGTTGCACTTCAGGGCCTGAATACAGCCCATCGAAAACATGAACCCCCGGGCCGACGTGACAAAATCAGCGCCCGCCGCCATGGCCCACGCAATATCACCGGGATTGACCAACTTGCCACTGGCCACCAACCGGATCCGGTCCTTAAGACCCGCTGCATCGCGAAGAGTGGCAATCATCGGCAGGGCTTCGCGAATAGGCATGCCAACCAAATCCATCAACGGCATCGGGGCCGCCCCTGTACCACCCTCACCACCATCGATGGTGATGAAATCGGGCGCACTGTTTGCACCGCGTGACAGGATCAAATCAAAAAGCTCTACAAACGGGGCAGCGGCCCCCACTACAGTTTTAATGCCCACAGGTTTGCCTGTGACATCGCGGATATGGGCAATCATATCCAAAAGATCCTCAAAATCGTCGACCCCATCATGGCGATTGGGCGAAATACTGTCTTGGCCTGCATCAATCCCACGGATCTTTGCAATTTCCGGTGTGATCTTGGCGCCCGGAAGGATCCCGCCCTTGCCCGGCTTTGCCCCCTGCGCCAGTTTGATCTCGAACATGCGCACGGTCTCGTGGGCCGCCACTTCGGTTAGCTTTGCATCGTCAAGTTTGCCATCCTTGGTGCGTACGCCGTATTTGGCCGTACCGATCTGAAACACCACGTCACAACCGCCTTCCAGATGAAACGGGCTGAGGCCACCCTCGCCCGTGTTCAACCAAACCCCGGCTTTGGCGGCACCGCGACTAAGCGCCTGCACCGCAGGTTTTGAAATCGCGCCGTAGCTCATGCCAGAAATATTAAAGATCGATTTGGCCACAAAAGGCGTCTTGGCGTTTGGGCCAATCAGCATCGGTTCGGAACTGGCGAACTGATTGTCCAAAGGAGGAAAAGCCGCGTTCACAAACAAAGGCGTCCCAACCACACCAATGTTCCGGGTTGATCCAAAGGCAATGGTGTTACCATGCCCATCGCCTGCCCGTTTGACCCATTCACGCTGGGCACGGTTAAACGGCAGCTCCTCGCGATCCATCGCAAAGAAATACTGCCGGAAAAATTCGCCCAAGGTCGAAAACAAATATCGAAACCGGCCCAACACCGGATAATTGCGCCGGACTGCATCTTCGGTTTGGGTCCGGTCGATCACGAACAGGATCAATGCCGCCAAAAACGCCAGCCCCACTACAAATACAAACAAGACAACCAGAACCTGAATGGCTGTTGCAGCGAAATTCATCAAAAACATACCGACCAACACCCTCGATTTAACCCTAGTTTACCCTTGGGGGCACTCTGCCCATTCCACCTCAAGCAGGGCAAGGGCAAAGGGCAGGGATTCGCCCAGCATCAACGTGGATTTGATCAATCGGACCCAATTGCGTGAACTGTTGGCCCAGCCGAAACAAAACCGTGAAACAAAAATACCCCATCGAAACCATTGTTGATCAATTCACTGCGTATTAACGCAAATTCACCATTTTTCTTGCCGCTGCGGCATCCACTGGAAAGATTGAGGCGAAATCGAGGCAAAAGAAGGGCCTCAGGATGGCGCGGCACTCGCACCATTAGACCCTGACGTTTCAACCCTAAGGACATGACCATGGCCCAATTCGCACAGACTATCTCAGCCCGGGGCGACCTTTCGATCTTGTCCGACCTGTCCACGGCCCAAGGCGGGTTCTACGCGCAACAAGACGCGCTTGGCACGGGCCAAACCGTTGTAGCCCCCAACGATGCAGCCTTTTTGGCCTTTGCTCAGTCCATCGGTTTTAGCGGCACGGATCTGGCGCAGGTGGCCAGCTTTTTGATTGCAACACTGCCGGCCGATACCCTTGATGCGATCTTGGGGATGACAATTACCACGAGTTATTTTGACAGCGACAGCCTGCCCGCGGCCTACACTGGCCAAGACGCCACTGTGACCTTGAATGCAGGCAGCGGGACGATCGCAGATCTGGACGCACAGACCCCAGATGCCAGTTTTGTCGCCGTAGATATTTTTGTGGACGCGGCTCTGGACCTACCCCGCGTCCTGCACATCGTTGACCAAGTAATCCTGCCTGCTGAACTGGACCTGAACGACCCAACTCCCGTCGCAGGCCCTACCGAATTTGACGACGATCTGGCCGGCACCGACGAAAACGACAACATTGATCTGCTGGACGGCGATGACATCTATGAGGGCTTTGGCGGTGCCGATTTTGTCAAAGGCAACGATGGCGATGACTTTTTGCAAGGCGGCAACGGCGACGACATCCTCAAAGGCGGCAATGGCCAAGACATCCTGTTCGGCGAAAAAGGCGACGACACGATCAACGGCGGTGACGGCAATGACGACCTCTTTGGCGGCTTGGGCAAAGACGTGTTGCGCGGCAGCGAAGGCAACGACCTGATTGATGGCGAAGGTGGGGCTGATGTAATCAACGGCGGCGCAGGCGCCGACACCCTTTATGGCGGTGCCGGGGATGACATTATTCTGGGCAAAAGCGGCGATGACGTAATCGATGGCGGCCGTGGCGAGGACCTTTTGCGCGGCAACGCAGGTGACGACGACCTCTTTGGGTTTCGTGGGCGTGATATCCTGTCCGGTGCTGACGGCAATGACCGTCTTGAGGGCGGCGACGACAACGACAAACTGCTGGGCGGCGACGGCGATGACATGCTGTTGGGCGGCCAAGGCGATGATCTGCTCAAGGCTGGCAAAGGCAACGACACGCTGGTCATGGACGCAGGCGAGGATACGCTGATCGGTGGCACAGGCGCGGATACGTTCGTGTTCACCACCAGCAGCGCCTCAGACGATTGGACGGCCAACGTTGCAGACTTCGTTATTGGAACCGACGATCTGATCATTGATGGTCTTGACCTGCTGGCTGCCTTTGACATTGGCCTGATCAACGAGGACGCCACTCAATTTACGGAAACCGGCGCGACCCTAGCCCTGACAACTGGCGATACCATTCTCTTTGACGGCATCACCGAGGCTGATTTCGACGCATATCTGGCCAGTCTCTTGCCCATTTTCCCAACTCCAATTTACCCGATAGATATTCCAATCGCGCTTTAACACCCAAGCCCTTTTTAGCACGACCTACCCCTGCCCGGCGTCGAACCCGAGCAGGGGTTTTTGCTGGCCAACCACACCTGGACCAACTCAATTTTAGCCAATTTTTTCACAAATATGTGACTGGCCGCTGCGAAACACTCGGGCTTAGCCCACTTTTCGATCTCGTCAACATGATGTGGCAAAGAACCCCTGTGATCCTGAAAGCCTGTCGCGGCGTAAGCCTGATATCTGCCTCAAACCGAGCAGACCAGCCAAAGGCGCAAACGACTTGCGCCAAGATATAAGGGAGTATTCAAAATGCCTACATTCGCGCAAATCGCGTCCAACGATCCGAACTTTTCCATCCTCGTGGCCACGCTGGGCTTTATCGACGACAATCTCGAAGGCTCGGCCCTGATCGCCACTCTGTCTGATCCACATCAGGATCTCACTGTTTTTGCCCCGACCAACGCAGCCTTTGGTCAATTGGCCACCGATCTGGGCTACACGGGCCATCCTGCAGACACCGCCTCTGTGACCAGCTTTCTGACCGGCAACGTTGACGTCACCACTTTGAATGCCGTCATCTTGTACCACGTCAGCGGCGGTGCTCAGTCAGCCGCTGATATTGCAGCCGCTGGCAGCGTCACCACGTTGGGCGGTGTTATTGGCGCTGGATCCCTGCCGACCCTGACCGATCTGGAACCTGACCTGATTGATCCGTCGCTGATCGCCACAGATATCCCGGCTGACAATGGTATCTTACATGTCATCGACCGCGTGCTGTTGCCTGTCGATCTGCCGGGCAACGACGCCCCTTCAATCACAGAAATTGTCGCCTCCAGTGGTGATGGCTTTGATCACAACCCTGCGGACTTTGACATTCTGCTTAAGGCCGTTGTGACAGCGGGTCTGGCCGAAA
This sequence comes from Algirhabdus cladophorae, assembly GCF_044772865.1. Taxonomy (GTDB): domain Bacteria; phylum Pseudomonadota; class Alphaproteobacteria; order Rhodobacterales; family Rhodobacteraceae; genus Algirhabdus; species Algirhabdus cladophorae. Next base: position 70,853 of record NZ_CP173029.1, on the reverse strand, counting down.
CACTCGACAGTGACGCGGTGGACCTGACCGTCTTTGCCCCCACAGATGCGGCCTTTGTTGGCCTCGCGCAGGAACTGGGTTTTCACGGATCAAATGAAGAAGGCGCATGGGGCTATCTGGTCGAGGCCCTGACCCTATTGGGCGGCGGCGACCCGGTGCCTTTGTTGACCCAAGTCCTGACCTATCACGTTGCCGGTGAAAGCCTCCAAGCCAGCCAAGTTTTGGCAACCGACAGCATCGCTACCTTGCAGGGCGGCAGCCTTGGCGTGGATGGCACCAGCCTTGTGGATGCGGATCCCGATTTGGCAAACCCAAACCTGATCGCCACAGATATCCAAGCCAGCAATGGCGTGGTGCATGTCATTGACGGCGTCTTGGCCCCAGCAGATCTGTTGGCCTCGGACGGATCACATGATGTGGATTTCCTGATCAAAGGCCGCGGCAATGATCTGGTCTTTACCGGTGCCGACGCAGATTACATCGACGGCAACAAAGGCCATGATGTCATTTTCGCAGGATCCGGCAATGACACCGTTCTGGGCGGCAAAGGCGCTGACTTCTTGTTGGGCGGATCAGGCCACGACCTGATCAACGGCGACCAAGGGCGGGACCATATCAGTGGCGGCCACGGGGATGACATCCTTGACGGTGGACGCGGGCGCGACGTGATTTATGGCGGTGCCGGCGATGATAGTTTTGTGTTCAAACAAGGCAACAAACGCGACATTGTCAAGGATTTCGGACGCGGCGATGACATAATCGACCTGACCGATTTTGGTATGGCGGGCATGACCGACATCACCTTCCGCAAAAAGGGCGATGATCTGATGCTGAACTTTGGCGATGGGGATCGTCTGGTCCTAGAGGACGTCAGCATCAAAGAAATCACCGAGGATCAATTCCTCTTCTAAAGACCCAACAAATCAGGAAGGTCCCTCATATCGTCGAACACTGTGTCGCAATGGGGGGCCAACCGATCTGCAGGCGTATCAGCCGTGTAGCCAAAACACCTTATCTTGGCCGCCACAGCGGCTTTGGCTCCACTGGCGCTATCTTCGATAACGACGCAATCCGACGGTTCAATTCCCGCATCTGCCGCAGCTTTTAGATAAACATCCGGCGCAGGTTTCGGCGCACCAAGATCCTGCGCGGAATACATCCGGCCCTCAAAACGGTGCAACAACCTCGTGCGCCCCAATGTGATCTGCATCTTGGTCACGCGCCCATTGGATCCCATAGCGTAAGGGATCGCCCGCGCATCCAATCGGTCCAACACAGCTACAATGCCCGGGACCACTTCGACCTCGGCCTCAAGAGCCGCATAAATCTTGGGGTAAATGATATCCAACCAGTCCGCCGGAATATCCGCGCCCAATCGCGCTGCCTCTTGTCCGGCCCCGCTCATCGTCCCACCAACAAAAAGTTCCATGATCTGGTCTAAACGCAGGTCCAACCCGCGCCCTGCCAAATCATCGCGAAACACCTGATTGGTGATCACTTCGCTGTCCACTACGACGCCATCGCAATCGAACAAAACCATTTTGGGAGGATCAATCATCAGGCAAAGCCCCTTTCGTCCGCATATACATCATCATTTCTGGTCGGTAGGCCGCCAATTCCTCGGCCACCGCTTGGTGCTCGGCCATCTGGGCGCGATACATCACGACCTCCGCAGGCCAGTCCAGATCCGGCAATACTGGCCCCTCAAACAGTGCGATCCATTCCAGTGTTACAACCGTTCCCACATCGCCCATCCACAGCTTGTCACGCGGCAGATCCAAGCGCGCCAACATAACCCCCAACGCCCTAAGCTGTTTGTTGATTATGGCGTGGGCCGCTTTGATTGCCACAGGGTCGCGCAAGTTTGGATCCACATGGGCAAAGGTCAATCGCAAGGCAGGTTCCAGCCGTGTATCCGAAAATCGCGACCGTTCCCGCGACTTGGCCCGACCGATCAAATCCGTGGGCAACAACGGCGGTTTGGGATATTTCTCTTCAAGGTATTCAGCAATTGCCTCACTATCCGTCAGGGTCAAATCCCCATCCACCAGCGCCGGAATATTGCCAGACGGGACCAGCGAAAGATATTCCGCCGAACCACCACCACCCGGTGGCGGGACTTCATTAAAGTCCAGCCTCTTGTGGCGCAGCAACATTCGCAATTTCGCACAATAAAGCGAATGTCCAACACTATAAATTAACATACGACACCGGGCCCTTGATGGTTCTGCCCCATCATCGCCCCCCAACGCCCAAGTGCAAGCGCAAAGCAAAAAGGCCGGATGCGTCCACCCGGCCTTTGCGTTTAGTGTACTGTGGCATCGTCCGGTTTGGGTCTATTAGAGGGGGCCAGTCGATCCCCAACAATCAACCCTTCGGCCCCTGCACTGACAGGCACCACGGCCCCGTCAAGAACATCACCCGCCAACAGCATTTCTGCGAGTTGATCCTGCAAAGCCCGCTGGATCACACGTTTCAAAGGACGCGCACCAAAGACCGGATCATAGCCTTCATCCGCCAACCATGTTTTGGCTGGTGCGTCCAGCTCCAGCGTGATCTTTCGACCCGCCAGACGTTTCGCCAAACGGCCCAATTGGATGTCGACGATGCCGTCCATATCCGCACGTGCCAAGCGATCAAAGATGATTGTCTCATCCAGACGGTTCAGGAACTCGGGCCGGAAATGGGCGCGCACGGCATCCATCACATCCCGCTTTGCATCCGCTGCATCGCCACCCTCGGGCAGCTGGCTAAGCGCCTGCGCCCCTAGGTTCGAGGTCAGGATGATTAGCGTCTGTTTGAAATCCACCGTGCGACCCTGACCATCGGTCAGCACCCCATCATCAAGGACTTGCAACAGCACATTGAACACATCCGGGTGGGCCTTTTCGACCTCATCAAACAGCACCACTTGGTAAGGTCTGCGACGCACAGCTTCGGTCAAAACACCGCCCTCATCATAGCCCACATAACCGGGAGGCGCCCCGATCAGACGGCTGACCGCGTGTTTTTCCATGAATTCAGACATGTCAATCCGCACCATGGCGCTGTCATCGTCAAACAAAAATTCGGCCACAGCTTTGGTCAGTTCAGTTTTCCCAACGCCTGTCGGCCCCAGAAACAAGAACGATCCCAGTGGTCGGTTTTCATCATTGAGACCTGCACGCGCACGACGCACCGCATTGGCAACGGCCCGCACGGGGGCCTTTTGGCCGATGACCCGTTGACCAATCTCATCTTCCATACGCAGCAGTTTATCGCGCTCGCCCTCCAGCATTTTCGAGGTCGGAATACCCGTCCAACGCTCGACCACACTGGCGATTTGTTCGGGGCGCACGGCCTCGGCAACCATGACGTCGCTGCCTGCTTCTTCGGCTTCGCCCAGCTGTTTTTCCAACTGCGGGATCACGCCATAGGATAGCTCACCGGCCTTGGCCAAATTGCCATCCCGTTTGGCCATATCCAGTTCGGCGCGAGCGCGGTCCAGCTGTTCTTTTAGCCCCCGCGCCCCTTCCAATTTGTCCCGCTCGGCCTGCCAAGTAGCCGTCATTTGCGTGGACTTGTCCTGCAGATCCGCCAGTTCCTTTTCAAGCGCCTCCAAACGATCCTTGCTGGCTGCGTCATCTTCCAAACGCAGCGCCGCACCTTCGATCTGCAACTGCATAATCTGGCGATCAAGCGCGTCCAATTCTTCGGGTTTGCTGTCGACTTCCATGCGCAAACGGCTGGCAGCCTCATCCATCAAATCGATGGCTTTGTCGGGCAAGAAACGATCAGTGATGTAGCGATGCGACAGGGTCGCTGCCGAAACAAGCGCACTGTCCGAGATCCGCACACCGTGATGCAATTCATACTTTTCCTTGATGCCACGCAGAATGCTGATCGTGTCCTCAACAGTGGGTTCCTCGACCTGAACAGGCTGGAACCGCCGCGCCAAGGCTGCGTCTTTTTCCACGTGTTTGCGGTATTCATCCAAAGTCGTCGCGCCGATGCAATGCAACTCACCGCGCGCCAAAGCAGGCTTGATCAAATTGGCCGCATCCATAGCGCCGTCGGCCTTGCCCGCCCCTACAAGCGTGTGCATCTCATCGATAAACAGAATGATCTCGCCAGCCGCCGCTGTAACCTCGGACAGGATCGCCTTGAGGCGTTCCTCGAACTCACCACGATACTTCGCGCCGGCAATCAAAGCACCCATATCAAGGCTCATCAACTGCTTGTTGCGCAACGATTCCGGCACATCGCCGTTCACGATCCGTAGGGCCAAACCTTCTGCAATCGCAGTTTTCCCAACACCGGGTTCACCAATTAAAACCGGATTGTTCTTAGTTCGACGCGACAACACCTGCATCGCGCGGCGAATTTCCTCGTCACGGCCAATGATCGGATCGATCTTGCCTGCGCGGGCCGCTTCAGTTAGATCCATCGCATATTTCTTGAGGGCGTCATACCCGTCCTCAGCTGTTGCACTGTCGGCAGTCCGGCCTTTACGCACATCATTGATCGCTGAATTCAGCGCCTGTGCATTTACACCAGCCCCGATCAGCGCATCTTTGGCACTGGATTTCACCAAAGCCAAAGCCATCAAAAGCCGTTCAACCGGAATGAAACTGTCACCCGCCTTTTGAGCGATCTTTTCAGCCTCGGTCAGAACACGGCCCGTGGCGCTGTCCATATAGATCTGTCCGGCATCGCCTGTGACTTGCGGAATTTTTGCCAAAGCGGCCTCAACGGCCTCAACCACGCGCGCAGGCTGTCCACCAGCCGCACTGATCAAGTTACTCGCCAACCCCTGATCGTCATCCATCAAGGCTTTCAAAATGTGGTCTGGGGCCAATCGCTGATGGTTTTCACGCATTGCTATGGTTTGTGCGGCCTGAATAAATCCACGGGACCGCTCGGTGAACTTTTCTAAGTTCATGGGCATTTCTCCTATGTAGCACCCACATCGCGGTGCGCCCGCTATTGCAGCACACACCCCATGGGCCTTGGATGTGAGATGGGTGGCGCGCCCCACAGTTTCAAGTGGATTTTGCCGCAAAATCCAGATTCACAATAGCCTAACGGGGCATCACAAAGCTGTTTTTCCCCCTAAAATTTGAACCAAACACGCCCATGTTGAGTTGAGCAGTACCGAGCAACAAAAAAAGGTGACACATGACACAGTTTAAAACCGAAGTTCAAAACCTGACATACAACGCAGCCACCCAATGCTTTGAAGCCCTCGTTGTGCTGCACAGTTTCTCCGGTCAAGTCACTTATGCCACCTCTGCCTTCGGGCCGATGGACACAGATTTCAAAACCATAGCCAAAACCATGACCGATCAAGCCCTCGCACGACACGGGGTGCGCAATCCTGGACTACGCTCGCGCATATCCGCTGTAGGCTCTACGAATGTACGCCAACAAAATGCACAGATCAAAAGCCTGTTCCACAGACTGCTGCATGTGCTACCCAATCAAAAGGCGGCATAACCTGCGGGGAAGCACCGCGCAAAGCTCCCCATATCTTGGAAACCTTTTTCCCGTAAGGTTCTCTTAGGAATGGGGACCATCATGACCGACATGACTTTGCTGACACATCAATACAGTCTCGAACGCGGGGGCTTTGAGGCCATCGTGATGGTGGCCTCCGGCACCAGCAAACGCAGGTTTGATTGTTTTTTCGCAGCCCACCACAGCCTCAACGACCGGGCCATTATCAAAGGCCTGCTACAAGACGCAAAACAACAGTTTCAAAATACCAAGACACCGATTTCGGGCCTTGGATTTCCCATGTCCCCCAACATGGTGCGCTATACCACAACCTAATCAGACATCGCTGCCTGTCTCGCGATTGTCTTTACTAAGCCCCCACTAGCCCTGCTATTGGGGGTTTTTTTTTGCCCCGCGCCGCGATACTCAGCCTCTGCCCCCTATAAACATTCCGCAAAAGGATATTTCCATGCCCTCAGACGACCGCCTGATCGTAGCTCTTGACGTGCCCAATGCCTTGGATGGTTTGAAAATGGCGGAAACCCTTGGGGATACTGTGGGTTTTTATAAAATCGGGCTGGGCATGTTGACCGGTGGCGGATTGGCTTTAGCGAATGAACTTAAGGCAGACCACGGCAAGCGGATCTTTCTGGATATGAAGCTGTTTGATATCGCCAACACGGTCGAAAGCGCAGTGCGTGGATTGGCACAGTTTGATCTTGATTTCCTGACCGTCCATGGCGACCCCCACGTGGTCAGTGCCGCCAAAGAAGGCAGTGCTGGCAAAGACCTAAAGATCCTTGCAGTGACGATCCTGACATCCATGGATCGCAGCGATCTGGACGCGGGTCTGATCAAATCAGGGGATATTCCCGATCTGGTCGCCGAACGTGCCACCACCGCCTTTGAAGCTGGCGCCGACGGCATCATCGCTTCACCCCAAGAGGCCGCAATGATCCGCGCCCTGCCCAGTGCTGCAGGCAAGTTGATTGTAACCCCCGGCGTGCGTCCCGCAGGCGCGGATCTGGGCGATCAAAAGCGGGTCGCCACCCCGGCACAGGCCATTGCAGACGGGGTCGATCATATTGTCGTAGGTCGCCCAATCTACAACCATAGCAATCCTGCCGCTGCCGCACGGGCCGTTCTTGCTGAATTAACCTAATCCTCGCAGGGTCCGTCAAAACGGCCAAGGATACCCCCTCATGCAAACCACCCTCAAAGAAACCGCTCTGATCCTATCCTATTTGTCTGTGCGCACGTTTCTTGGCCTGCTTGGGTTTGTCTTGCCTGTGGCCTTGATCCTGTATTCCTTGATCTTTGGCACCGGCCAGTTGGAAACATCGATCAGCGAATACTACTACACACCCATGGGCGATGTCTTTGTCGGCACGCTATGGGCGATGGGGGCATTTTTGATCTCTTACAACGGCTATGCCCGCAGCGATATGCAGAAAAATTCTGGCAGGTTCCGGGATCTTTTAACCGACCGTCTCATTTCAACTATTGCAGGTATCAGCGTGATTTGCGTGGCGCTGTTTCCTGTTAATCCCAGCATGATCGAGGATCAGATCGCTACTGGATTTACGTTTCATTCCAACGCAGTGCACTATACCGCAGCGGGGATTTACTTCACCAGCATGGCGATCTTTGCACTGGTTCTTTTTACCCGCGGCGATGGCACAGAAGAGAATTTTTTCGAGAAAAACGGCCGCAAGATCACGCGCATCAAATGGACCCCGCGCAATCGCTACTTTGTCTGGTGCGGTGGGGCCATTCTGGCCGCAATGCTAGCCCTGATGGGCTATTTCGCCTTGGCCAGTTTGGGTTTGTCCGGCGCGACAGATACCCTTGATCGTTGGAATTTCTTCCTTTGGGCAGAAGTGGCAGCAGTCGTGGCTTTCTCTGCAGCATGGCTGGAAAAAGGGCGCGCGTTGATCTCACCTCTGAACATTGCACGCAAACTCAGCGACTGACCTTAGTCGTTGATGTCTGTGTCCCAAACCTTGACCTGACCTTTGTGGGCAAAGGCCCGACGCAGCGCCAGCCAACAAATCAGCGAGGCAGTTGCGAAGACGACCATCATCCAGAACATGGAACCGCCAAATAGCGCAGGCCCGCCGATCAGCAATCCAATCGCGATCACGCCAGCCCCGCCTGCAAAGCCGAGCAAAATAAACGCAGGGGCCAGCATTTCCAAAATGCCAAGGACCAAGGCCGCAACGGCCCACACCCACCATTCAGAAAGAAAGCCGTCCATTATTTTGACCCTTTCAACATTTTGAAAGCATCGCCAAAGGCCTCAATCGCTTGGGACGGTACGATAATCGTCTGCTTACCGTCACCACCGCCCAGCGCTGTCAGGGTCTCGACCTGTTTCAGCGCCACTTGGTACTGCGCCGCCTCCAGGCCATTTTCGGCAATCGCTTGGGCCACAGCACGGGTCGCATAAGCCTCCGCGTCGGCCTCCACACGGCGGGCTTTAGCGGCTTGTTCGGCGGCATAAAGCTCTGCATCGGCGTTCAATTCGACCGACCGCTTCGACCCTTCAGCCTCGGTCACAGCGGCACGACGGGCGCGTTCTGCATTCAACTGCTGCAACATCGCTTCACGGGTCGCCTGATCAAGGTTCACATCCAAAATCTCGGCGCGCGTTACTTCGATGCCCCAGTCATCCACCGCATTGGCCACTTGATCCTTGATCCGGCTGATCAATTGCTGACGGTTCGATTGAACCTCGTCCAACTCCATTTCACCAATGCCCGAACGCACGATACCCGCCACAGTCGTGGCAATCGCCGCATCCACATCGCGGATCCGGTAAACCGTCTTTTCAGGTTCCAAAATCCGGTAAAACACCGATGTTTCGACCTGTACCAACACGTTGTCGCTGGTAATCGCGTCTTGAGCCGCCGTCGGCAACTGACGCTCTAGGATAGAAACACGGTGCGCCACGCGGTCCAGAAACGGAACGATAAAGTTGATCCCCGGCCCAAGGACCGACCGCAATCTGCCAAACCGTTCAACCACGTATTTCTCGGATTGTGGCACAATGCGAACCCCGAGGAAAATCGCGATGATAATGAAAATGGCCAGAGCGAGCAAAAATGCGTTCTGCCCAAGGAAATTCAGCAGTAGTTGTTCTATGTCCATGGGGTGTATCCCTTTCTTGGTTCACCCCATCATATAGTCATTCTCACGCAGATTTGAAGGTGTGACCTGTCGATTGCCCGCCCGAATTGCGCCCCATTTGGCCAGACACCGTTGCTGCAATCAATTGGGCAGTTGCCGCACTCAGGGTCCACCCAAGATGCCCGTGACCGGTGTTATAAAACACGCCAGACTTCTGCCCAGCCCCCACGCGCGGCATCATATTGGGCATCATCGGACGCAGTCCAGCCCAAGGCACCACCGCCTCGGTATTGACCTGCGGGAAATGCTTTTCACACCACGCCGTCAAAGGGGCGATACGATCGGCCCGAATATCACGGTTTTCGCCGTTGAACTCTGCCGTACCCGCAATCCGGAACCGCGTTTTGCCAAGGCGTGAGGTCACAATCTTGGCCTTGTCATCCAGCAAGGACACCGTAGGGGCCGCTGCTTGGCTGACCGCATCGTTCAGCTCAACCGTGACCGAATATCCTTTCACTGGATAAATCGGCACGTGATCCCCCAACTTGGCCGCAAAATCGCGGCTGCCAACGCCCGCACAGACCACAACGGCATCATGCTTCGCAGTCCGACCCTTGTGATCCACTTCGACGCAATCCTCCAAATGCCGCAGATCCGTGACGTTGTGGCCCAATGCAAAGGTAACCCCCTGACGTTCCAGCCATTTGGCCAGTCCAACAGTATATTTGTGGATATCCCCCGTGCTGTCGGTTTCGGTCCAGTAACCGCCCAAGACATCCCCCTGCAACGCAGGCTCGCGCGCGTGCACCTGCTCTGGCGTCAAACGTTCGCGCTGCAACCCACCCGCAGCCAACAGGTCCGTGACCTTGTCTGCATGGGCGAAATCCTTAGCGGTTTCATAAAAATGCAGGATCCCCGCTGGCGTGTAATCAAAGTCGATCCCTGCCGCTTCAGCCATTTCATGCAACAACGGACGCGCCGCAACCGCCAGCTTTGTCGTGGCAATCGTGTTGGCCTTATAATTCGGGATATTGCCCAAAAACCGCGCCATCCAATCGATCTTGCGCAAGGCAGGCTTAGGGTTCACCAGCAGCGGTGCATCCCCGTCCAGCATCCACTTGATCCCCTTGATCACTGTCGACCACTGGTTCCACACCTCGGCGTTCGACGCACTCAACTGACCGCCATTGGCAAAGCTGGTCTCCATAGCAGGATACCTGTGGCGGTCATAGACCGTGACATCAAACCCGCGGGCATTTAGATGATACGCAGTGGTGACCCCAGTGATCCCAGCGCCCAAAACAGCAATCGACGACATGGCAAACTCCTCTGCCTTTATCGCCCCCTCCGTCTTGGAACCTGAGAGATTCACCGCACATCCCGCGGCTTGCTCCTTCGGTGCGCCACAATGGCGACTCTTCGGAGTGTTGCACCCAAATCGGTCCATTTGCCTGAGAGCTTACCGGGGCGGTTTCTCCTTCGGCGGCAGGTGACCTGCACTCTCCCGAACAGGGTGTCTTCACTGGATCCGGTGTCGCATCAATCACAATCGCAATCCAATGATTTTATCGGCAACTCTTCATCACAATCTGTGATATTTCATGCTGACAGGTGTCCGATCCCTTAACAATCCAACCAAACCGTCGGCTCGCTCTCCTGCCAACCCGTCTCAACCAGTTCGGGTGTTTCGCTATCAAAGGCCGGGTAGCCCAGACACAGATAGGCCGACAGCATCCAGTCATCGGGCACGCCAAGGGCTGCATCCACCTCAGCCGGATCAAGGATCGACACCCAGCCCACCCCAACATTATGCGCCCGCGCGGTCAGCCAAAGGGTGTAGATCGCCGTCACAGTAGAATATTGCAGCATCTGTGGCATGGTTTTACGCCCCAGTCCCCGCCCCGCTTTGGGATCCCGCGCCGTGTAAACTGCCAGATGCACGGGGGCCTCGCGCATACCGCTTAGTTTCAAGGCAAGGTATGCGTTCTTTGCTTCATCTTCAAAATCTTCGCTGGCTTGGGCATTTGACGCTTCAAAACTGGCAATCACTTTTGCCCGTGCCAACTCGGAGGCCACGCGTACAAACCGCCACGGTCGCGAATTCCCAACCGAGGGGGCCAAGTCAACACTTGCCTCAATCTTTGATAAAACCGCACTATCAATGGGATCAGTTCGAAAGTGCCGAACATCCCGTCGCCAAGACAGAATATCGTGCAACGCACTTTGATGATTTACCGCAAACTTCATACACCCGTGCTACTGCGCCGTGTGCAAGGGCACAAGCCTTGGCAAGGACACGCCTACGACTGACGTCCAATCCCCGCCAAATAGTCCGCAACCCACTGTTTTTGAAATCCAATGACCTGCGGATCCGCCAGATACCGCGTCAGCGGCATCATCTGGAAGGCTTGGCCTTCATCCCCAAGGCGCATCTGCGCCACCAGATCCGGTGCGATATGCGATACAAAAAACCAACTGCTTTGCATGGGGTCCAGATCGCTGGCTTTCTCAAACACGGAACTGATCCCAAACCCTGCGATCCCGATCTCTTCGGCCACCTCACGACGCAGAGTTTGTTCCGGCGCCTCCCCCGGTTCCCGCCCGCCACCGGGCAGATCCCACATGTTGGCATACCGCAAGCCGGGTGCATCATCGCGCAACAAAACAGCAATTGTGCCCTCACAGAGCAAAGCAATTTTACACCCGATAAACATAACGCCACCCTGCCACCTGCAGATTGTGCAAACAACGTCTATCGCCTAAATAACCCCTATGCCCAGCCTGTGTCGCGACTGCCTGACCCAATTCGAAACAGCACAACGCTGTCCTAAATGTGCCAGCCCCCGTGTGCTGAGCCATCCTGAACTGGCCCAACTGAGCATTGCCCATATGGATTGTGACGCCTTCTACGCCTCAGTCGAAAAACGCGACAATCCGGAATTGCGCGACAAACCCGTGATCATCGGTGGCGGCAGACGCGGCGTGGTCTCGACCGCCTGCTACATCGCGCGTATCAAAGGGGTGCGCTCCGCCATGCCAATGTTTCAGGCGCTCAAACTCTGCCCGGAGGCCGTGGTCGTCAAAACCCGCATGGACGTCTATGTGCAGGTCTCAAAGCAAGTGCGCGCCCTGATGGAGGAACTGACCCCAGACATCGAACCTTTGTCGCTGGACGAAGCATTCCTCGACCTAACCGGCACCGAAAAACTGCACGGTGCGCCCCCTGCGGTGATGCTGGCCCGGTTGGTAAAACGCATGCGCGAGGAAATTGGCATCACAGGCTCCATCGGGCTCAGCCACAACAAATTTCTGGCCAAAGTGGCCTCTGATCTCGACAAACCGCGTGGCTTTTCGATCATCGGCAAGGCCGAAACAGATGCTTTTTTGCACGACAAATCTGTGCGCATGATTTGGGGCGTCGGCCCAGCTGCACAGGCCAGTTTGGACAAGGCGGGGATTAAAACCTTCACTGATCTTCTGCGCTGGGACCGCAAGGATCTAAACGCGCGCTTTGGCTCGATGGGCGAAAGGCTCTTTTTTCTCGCCCGCGGCCAAGACCGCCGCCGCGTCAGCGCCCATGCGCCGGTCAAATCAATCTCCAAAGAAACCACCTTCAACGACGACACCAACGACACCGACATACTGGACGGACATATCTGGCGGCTGGCCGAACAGGTCAGCGACCGCGCCAAAGCCAAATCAATGGCAGGACGCGTGGTCACCCTTAAACTCAAGCGCAGCAATTTCTCGGCCATTTCCAAACGGCTCAGCCTCGGGGATGCCACTCAGATCGCTGACAGGATCTACCGCACTGCACGCGACCTCTTTGCACAAGTGGGCGATCAGGGCCCCTACCGCCTGATCGGTGTGGGGATTTCCGATCTGGTGGGCGAAGATCAGGCCGACATCAGCGGCGACCTTTTGGACCCAGATGCCAATAGACGCGCCAAGGCCGAACGCGCCACTGACAAAATTAGGGAAAAATTCGGATCAGACGCTATCTTGAAAGGTCGTGCATTGAGGTAGCCCTATGATCAAGACCGAAAACTTCCAGAAAATGGAATTCACCAGCCCCGACGCCCTACGAGACTGGCTTTCGCAAAACCACAGCCAAACCGCCAGTATTTGGGCGATAACCTACAAAAAACACATACCATATAAATACGTCTCGACCACGGATATCTTGGATGCCCTGATCAGCTACGGCTGGATCGACGGCATCCGACGCAAAGTCGACGAGGATCGAACTATGCAAATGATTTCCCCCCGCAGCACGCAAAACTGGTCGAAATCCTACAAGGATCGCGCGGAAAAGCTGGAAAAAACTGGCCAGATGCAAGACGCCGGTCGCCAAGCCATCGCCGCGTCCCAGGCCTCCGGTCAGTGGGATTTCTTTAATGACGTCGACGCCCTGATCACACCTGCCGATCTGGCCGAGGCTCTTGGCCCCAGCAAAGTCACCTTCGAAGCGCTACCAGATGCCTATAAACGCAACCTGTTGCGCCACATCAAACTGGCTAAGACCCAAGCCACCCGCGACAAACGGATCACTCAAATCGTCACAGCCACCAAAGCAGGCGAACGCATCCCCCAGATGTGAACCTCCCAGTTTCTTTTTTCCAAAAATACTCAGAGATTTACGCCGCTCTATTCCGCAGCCACCGGCACAGCGGCGCGCCCGATATCCGCCAATTCGGCCACAACAGAGGTCATCAAACAGGCAAAACTCTCGAAATCTGCATTGGGCCGGACCCGCGCCTCATCCATATAAAGCGACCGGTCAATCTCGATCTGCACCACGTGTTGGTTGCGCGACGGCCGCCCGTAGGCTTGGGTCACATAGGCCCCGGCAAACGGCGCATTGCGCACAACCCGCAAACCAGCGCTGGCAAAAATGCTTTCGACCCGTTCGACAACTTCGCCATTGGCCGATGCCCCAAACCGATCTCCCAGAACAATCTGCGGACGCTTGCCACCCCCACCTGAAACGGTCTCCAGCGCCTCATGCGGCATCGAATGGCAATCCAAAAGGATCGCCTCGCCAAAACTGGTCAGGCTTTCACGCATCAAACGCGCCAAAGTGTCGTGATAGGGATGCCAATAGCGATTGATCCGCGCCTGCGCATCACCAAGGGTCATCTTGCCATTATAAATGGCGCGGCCCCCGGCGACGACCCGTGGGATCACCCCAAGGCCAGATGCCACGCGCGGATTATGGGCCACGCGCCGCACCCCGTGGATCAACGCAGGGTCTAATTCGTCATTGGACCGGTTCAGATCGATAAACGCGCGCGGCGCCCCTGCCTTTAGCAAAGGTGCCCCAAATTTCGGTGCCTGCCCGAACAAATGATCCACAAAAGCATCCTCAGAGGATCGGATTGCCAGTTCATCCAACACAGAAGTGTTCAGAAAGGACCAACCATAGTCAGAGCCGCTATGGGGTGAGGCAAACACCACACTCGTGGTGCGCTTTTGCGGACGATCCAGAATATATGACGCTTTGGGCAATGCAGGCTCCTTTGCACAGAACATAAACCGATTTGAACAATTTCCAAAACCCCTTGATCCCTCTGACGACTCCTTTTATACGCGCTCTACCTGACGTGGGAATTTCCCGCGTCCAATTTATTTTGGGCGGGCGTTTTTAGTCAGGCAGAAGACAGTTCATGGGCGCTTAGCTCAGTGGTAGAGCACTTCGTTGACATCGAAGGGGTCACTAGTTCGAACCTAGTAGTGCCCACCATGAATTCACTGTCCCAGCCTCGGCTGGGACGCCCGCAACCCAAGGCGCAAGGCCCGCGCCGCGACACGAAGGATAAGACTATGAAAGTCAGAAACTCGCTCCGTTCGCTGAAAAACCGGCACCGTGATTGCCGCGTTGTGCGCCGCAAAGGCCGCGTCTACGTGATCAACAAAACACAGCGCCGCTTTAAAGCACGCCAAGGTTAAGTCACCTCGACACCTTATAAAAAAGGCCGCCCCGTGTTGCACGAGGCGGCTTTTTTATGTGGTATACGTCTTATGCCTCAAACTCTTGATCCCAATGCAGTCCCTTGGCATGCTTGGACGCCATGGAAACTGCAGCAACACTTAGCGGGTCAAAACCGCCTTTGGTATGTTGTGGGCGGCTGGGCCTTGGATCTTTGGCACGGCCATCAAACCCGCGAACATGAAGATCTAGAATTTTGTATTCTGCGGCCTGATTTCGATCACTTTCGCAAAGGTCTGGCATCCCATGATCTTTTTGCGGCGACCAACGGGCAGCTCGCCTTTCACCCCGTGGATCAACCCGCCGCACCGCAAATCCATCAGTTTTGGGGATACGATCCGACCAGGTCCGCGTGGCATTTTGATATGATGATCGAACCGGGCACTCCTCAGACATGGATCTACAAACGCGATACAGCGATAGCCGCCAACAGATCCCAGATGATCAATCTCAGCCCAGATGGCATCAAATACCTCAATCCAGCGGCGGTTTTGTTGTTCAAAGCAAAACACACGCGTCCCAAAGACGTGGCGGATTTTAATCTGGCCGTGCCAAACCTCCGAAAATCAGAGGTGACTTGGCTAAAGGATACCCTGACGCGCCTGCACCCAAACCATCCTTGGATCTCCCAGATTGAGGGCGCGTATCTCTAACATCAGATTCCACTGTGGCGGCTCAAACTGATCCGACGCCTAAGCCTCAAAATCACGTTGGTCTTCAATGACTATACCGTCCGCAGGCAGGCTGCCCGGTGACACGATCTGCACATCACCGCGCAGCTTCAACACCTCCGGCAGCGACGCACTGTAATCCACGCTTTCGTCAGGCGCTTCCATCTGCACGACCATATGATCTGCATCACCCTGACGGGTCACAATGACCCGCGCGCGGCTCACTTCCTCATGGCGCGCCACAAGGGCCGCCACCTGTTCAGGCCGCACAAACATGCCCTTGATCTTGGCGGTTTGATCGGCACGCCCCATCCAGCCACGAATCCGCAGATTGGTGCGTCCACAGGGGCTGGCCCCGGTCATAAAGGCACTCAGATCACCTGTTGCAAATCGGATCAGCGGGTAATCCGTGTTCAACGTCGTCACCAAAACCTCACCCACCTCGCCAATAGGCACAGGATCACCAGTGCCCGGCGTCACAATCTCGACAATGACGCCTTCATCCAGAATAAGCCCATCCTTGGCCTCGCTTTCATAGGCGATATTTCCCAGATCGGCCGTGGCATAGGCCTGCAAACACGTGATCCCACGGTCCTCGTAATACTGGCGCAACTGCGGAAATAGCGCCCCGCCCGACACAGCCGCCTTGGTAATCCCAAGACGCACGCCCATCTCATCGGCCTTCTCCAAAATCACCTTCAGATAGTCCGGCGTCCCCGCATAGGCCGTCGCCCCAACATGGGCTGCCGCCTGCACCTGCAACTCGGTCTGACCTGTACCCGCAGGCAACACAGCCGCACCAACCGCCCGCGCCCCGTTTTCAAACATCGTACCAGCAGGGGTCAGATGATAGCCAAAGCAGTTCTGAACAATATCACCCTCGCCAATGCCACAGGCCGCAAGAAAGCGACCAAAGCGCCACCAGTCAGCACTATCAAACCCGGGTTCATACAAAGGGCCCGGCGATTGAAACACATGGGAAAATCCGGGCTTTACCAATCCGCCAAAGGGCGGCTTTCCGGCCTGCAACGCGCCCAAATCAGACTTGCGCAAAACCGGCTGTTCGACCAATGAACCGTCTATCAATTCCGACAAAACCGCCGCCTGATGGGCCGCGCGATCATGAGTGCTGCGGGTCTCCAACTCGTCAAAATATGCCATGTGGTCCAACCCTTTTTCTTTGCCTAACTATTCAAATACCTACGACAACCAACGCTTGCGGCGCCGGTAGCTGCGTACGTCTCGAAACGATTTTCGCCCCTCTTCCGAGACACCCAAATAGAACTCCTTCACATCTGGGTTTTCGCGCAACTCTGCCGCAGGCCCGTCCATCACAACACGGCCCGATTCCAGAATATAGCCATAATGGGCAAACCTTAACGCCGCATTTGTATTCTGCTCTGCCAACAAGAAAGAAACGCCCTCTTTCTCATTCAAATCCTTCACAATACCAAAAATTTCTTCAACCAGTTGCGGGGCCAAACCCATGCTGGGCTCATCCAGCAAAATTGTTTCGGGCTTGGACATCAACGCGCGGCCAATGGCGCACATCTGCTGCTCTCCGCCGGATGTATACCCCGCCTGTGATTTGCGCCGCTCGCGCAAACGCGGGAAATAGTTGTACACCTTCTCAAGATCAGCCGCCACGGCCGCCTTGCCATCACGCCGCGTGTAACTGCCCGTCAGCAGGTTCTCTTCTACCGTCAAATGCTCAAAACAGTGACGGCCTTCCATGACCTGAATAACACCTTTCTGAACCAGATCAGACGGACTGGAATCCTGAACCTTATCCCCACGATAAAGGATCGACCCTTTGGTCACTTCGCCCCGCTCGGAATGCAACAAGTTCGACACCGCTTTCAACGTCGTGGTCTTACCAGCGCCATTGCCGCCCAACAACGCCGTGATCCCACCCTTGGGCACCTTCAACGAGACACCCTTCAACACAAGGATGACATGATTATAAATCACCTCGATATTGTTGACCTCTAACAAGGTCTCATCTTGTGGGGTCGCATCCAACATGAAGCACTCCGTCGTGTTTCTTTTTTCTAAAAATACTCAAAATCCAGCGGCGACCCACACGGACCGCCGCCAGATCATTATCGCTTAGGAACAGCCAGCTTCGATGTTGTTTTCAGCCGCATAAGCAGTCGAATCTTCCATCACCAAAGCATCAATCACAGCTTTGTCGCTTTCGATCATGTCTGTGATCAGGCTCCAAGTTTTGGTGGATGCATCCCATTGCTGGACCATGCCCAGACCGGGACCACCGTGGTTTTCACAAGACACAGCAAACGCAGGACCAAAGCCCGGCAAACCAACGTCAGCCATGCCAGCTTCGGTCACTTCCAAGGCTTCCATACCATCACGCATCATTGCAGGGGTAATGTCAGCAACACCGTGGATTTCCTGAGCTTTCTGGATCGCCTTATGGGCCAGCATTGCCGCGTACATGCCACGCGAATACAGAACCGTTCCAGCCTGATCGCCAGCACCAGCCCCTTTGCCAGCATCCAACACATACTGCTTCATATCAGCATAAAGCGGATAATCCGTGCCTGTGCCGTGCATCGCCAGCGACTTATAGCCATTGGCTGCATCGCCTGCTGGCAGAACGTCATTCTCGGAACCAGACCACCATACGCCAATGAACTTATCCATTGGGAAACGGATGTTCGCGGCTTCTTGGATGGCAACTTGGTTCATCACGCCCCAACCCCACATCAAAACGTAATCAGGACGCTCACGGCGGATTTGCAGCCATTGGGATTTCTGTTCCTGACCGGGGTGGTCAACGGCAATCGGTGTGAAGGTATAGCCGTGCTTTTTCGACAGTTCTTCCAAGGTCCGGATAGGCTCTTTGCCGTAAGCCGAGTTGTGATAGACCAGCGCGATTTTCTTGCCGGAAATATCACCACCGTTTTCATCCAAAATATGATTCACCGCGATCGAGGCACCATCCCAATAATTCGCAGGATAGTTGAACACATTGCTGAACACTTTGCCGTTCTTGGCAGAAGTCCGGCCATAGCCCATCGAGTGGATCGGAATACCATCCGCTGTGGCTTTCGGGATCAGCTGGTACGTAATGCCAGTGGACAGTGGTTGATACACCAACGCGCCTTCGCCTTTAGTGGCTTCATAGCATTCCACACCCTTCTCAGTGTTATAGCCGGTTTCACACTCAACGACGCGCACAGGAACGCCGCCGATACCGCCATCACGTTCGTTCAGCAGGGTGAAATAGTCCTCATAGCCATCGGCAAAGGGAATACCGTTCGCCGCATACGGACCGGTCCGGTAGCTCAGCGATGGGATCACAAGATCAGCCAAAACAGGGCTGGCCGCCATGATCGCAGCAGTTGCATAAATTGCGAGTTTCTTCATTTTAATCCTCCCATGGATTTCTAAGTTTTTAGTTTCTGTTGTCCCGCCGGGGTGCGCCCCGATCTGTTCATTGGCCCACCGCTAGTGCGGGAAAGGCCATAGTCTTAGTTTCTCCTTCGCAACGCGCCACAGCTGCGCCAATCCGTGCGGCTCCATAATCAAAAAGATAATGATCAAAGCGCCCACAATGATAAATTCCAGATGGGCCGCCAGCGCCGTATCCCATCCCAGTCCTCCCACCAGAATATTCTTCAGCAAGACTGGCAACAGCACCATAAAGGCCGCCCCGGCAAAGCTGCCAAAGATACTGCCAAGGCCGCCAATAATGATCATGAACAGGACCAAGAACGACTTTTGAATGCCGAATACTTCGCCAACTTCTGCCGCGCCCAGATAGACGCTGAAAAACAGAGCACCCGCGATCCCTACGAAAAAACTGGAAACCATAAAGGCCGTCAGCTTGGCCCGCAGTGGGTTCACACCAATAATCTCGGCCGCAATATCCATATCGCGAATGGCCATCCATTTGCGCCCCACGGACCCGCGCGTGAGGTTCCGCGCAATAATTGCACACAGCGTCAGGAACACGAGGCAGATCATATATTTTGCCCAAGCATCCACACTCGGCCCGGTCACATTCACGCCAAACACCGTGCGCTCCGGCGCACTAATCTGACCCGAGGCGGAATAGTTGTAGAACCACGGCACTTTGTTGAACAACCACACCAGAAAGAACTGCGCCGCCAGCGTCGCCACCGCCAAATAGAACCCCTTAATACGCAGCGACGGCAGCCCAAACAGCACACCCACCCCCGCAGTAACAAGCCCAGACAGCAGCACATGGATCATGATGTTAACATCGGGAAAGGCCGTCATGAACTTGTAGCACGCATAAGCCCCCACAGCCATAAACCCGCCCGTACCAAGGCTGACCTGCCCGCAATAGCCGGTCAGAATATTCAACCCAATCGCCGCAATCGCATAGATCAGGAAGGGCACAAACACCGCATTGGCCCAATAGTCATTGATGATGAACGGGATCACCAAAAACGCAATGGCCAGCACCGCATAGTAACGATAGCGATCAAACCGGATCGGAAAGGTCTGGCTGTCTTGCTCGTATGTGGTGCTAAAATCACCTGCTTCACGGTAGAACATCTGCTAGACCCTTTCGATGATTTTTTCGCCAAACAGCCCCTGCGGCCTGAACACCAAGAACAACAAGGCCAGCACATAGGCGAACCAATTTTCCGTCGCACCACCCACCATTGGGCCGATCAGAAACTCGAACAGCTTCTCGCCCACGCCGATGATCAAGCCGCCCACGATGGCCCCCGGTATAGACGTAAAGCCCCCCAGCATCAGCACCGGCAACGCCTTCAATGCGATCAACGACAGCGAAAATTGGACACCGGATTTGGCCCCCCACATCACACCTGCGACCAAAGCGACAAAGCCCGCAATGGACCACACCAGCACCCAGATAAAGTTCAGCGAAATGCCCACGCTGAGGGCGGCTTGGTGGTCATCCGCCACAGCCCGCATCGCACGGCCCTGCTTGGTATACTGCGAGAAGGCAACCAAAATGATCACCAACACAATCGCCACCACAGCGGCTACAATATCCAACTGGTCGATAAAGAAACCATAGAAGTTCTCGGTACCTAAGAAGGCCGTGTTATCCTCGATCCAGAACGAACCGCCTTGAGGCAGGCCGATATCCAGCTTCTTGATCTCGGAGCCCCACATGATGTCCCCGAACCCTTCCATGAAATAGGCCAGACCAATGGTCGCCATGAACAGGATAATCGGCTCTTGGTTCACCAAATGGCGCATCACAAACTGCTGCACACACCACGCAAGGCCGACCATAATCAGCATCGTCATGATAATCGCGGCCACAGCAGGCACATGCCAGCCAAAGTGATGGATTTCCGTCCCAAAGATCGCGTTGATCAAATGGGCAAAGGGCACTTGTCCTTCCATGATACCCACCAAAGTCAGCGCCGCAAACAGCGCCATAACCCCTTGGGCATAGTTGAAAATCCCCGACGCCTTAAAGATCAGAACGAACCCAAGGGCCACCAAGGCATACAACACCCCTGCCATCAGCCCGTTAAAAACAACTTCCATCGCAAACAGAAACTGGTCAGACATCAGCTTGTGCCCCCTTGGCAAAATTCATTCTGTATATCCGTGCTGGCGATCACGATCTGCAAATCGGTGCCATTGCGGCTGAAAGCCCCACCGCTCAGGTACAGCCCGTCCTCACAACGCTCCAAACCTGCCCGCACAAAGCGCGGCTGCGCGTCGGGCACTTGGGTGTAGGCCTTGTCGCTGACCAATCCAGCGAACTGAGCGGCAATCGCATCCACATCCACTTCCGCCAAGCGGCCCCAAGTCACCACGCAGGTCCGCGAAAACTGTCCGCCACCCGTGTCCTCATCCATGGCCAGTTTGATCGGTGCACCAGTTGGCGTGTAAATCGCCACATAGCGATAGGACATATTCGGTTGCGGATAGCCGCCCGCCGGATTGCCAAAGGACGGCACCGGATTACCGCTCAGCGCGTAATCCTCGCAGCCTTCAACCAAGTCTCGCAAATTGGTTGCCGCTGCGGGCGTGGCCAAAAGTATGGCACCCAGCCATACAGCTGCCATACGCCTGCCATATGCTGTATAGCACCCCGATTTGCGCGCCAAATTCCGGGCAAATTTAATCATGCGCAACACCCAGATAGGCATCAATCACCGCCTGATTGGCCAGAATTTCCGCAGGCGTCCCGTCGCCAATCTTCTTGCCGTAATCCATCACCACAACGCGGTCCGACAGGTCCATCACCACGCCCATATCATGCTCGATCAGCGCAATGGTGGTGCCGTATTCATCGTTCACATCCAGAATAAAGCGGCTCATGTCCTCTTTTTCCTCGACGTTCATCCCCGCCATCGGCTCGTCCAGCAGCAGCAGTTTCGGCTCAGCGGCCAAAGCCCGCGCCAGCTCAACACGCTTTTTCAACCCGTAAGGTAAACGCCCCACAGGGGTCTTGCGGATGTGCTGAATTTCCAGAAAATCAATAATTTTTTCAACCGCTTCACGATTTTCGGTCTCTTCCCTCTGCGCCTTGCCGCGCCACATCGCCTGTGCCAAAAGCCCCGTCTTCATATTGGTCAAACGCCCGGTCATGACATTGTCCAACACTGACATGCCCTCAAACAAAGCGATGTTCTGGAACGTGCGGGCAATCCCCTGACGGGCCACCTCATATGGCTTCATCGATGGGCGCTTGGATCCACGGAACCAAACCTCACCCTCCTGCGGATGATAGAACCCAGAAATGACATTCAGCATCGAAGACTTCCCAGCCCCGTTCGGCCCGATAATCGCACGGATCTCGCCTTCGCGAATATCAAAAGAGATATCCTTGATGGCAACCACACCCCCAAAACGCAGGGTGATATTGCGCATCTCCATCATCGTCCCACCAATAGTGCGACCATCTGCGGTGACATAGTTATCTTGTTGATCAAGCATAATTATTTCCCATCATTCCGCCGCCATCGCTTGACCGGACGCAACTGCCGCATCCTGCAACACCAACGTCGCGGAAATCGACCCCTTGCGCCCGTCCTCATAGGTCACTTCGGTCACCGTGCTGACCTCAGCCGATCCATCGTACAGCGCGTTAATCAAATCCGCGTATTTCTCTTCGATGATCCGGCGGCGCACTTTGCGGGTGCGGGTCATCTCACCATCATCCGCATCCAACTCTTTATGCAGCACAAGGAAGCGATGAATTTGACAGCCCGACAACATCTCATCGGCCGCAACAGACCGGTTCACCTCGGCCACATGTTCACCAATGGCCTGCAACACTTGTGGATGCTGCGACAGCTCTTGGTAGGAGGCATAAGCGATATTGTTGCGCTCGGCCCAGTTTCCGACCGCCGTCAGATCAATGTTAATAAAGGCGGAACACATCGTACGGTCCGCACCGAACACTACGGCCTCTAGAATATTGGGAAAGAACTTCAGTTTGTTCTCGACATATTTTGGCGCAAAGAGCCGTCCGTCGGCCATTTTGCCTACGTCCTTGGCGCGGTCGATAATACGTAAATGTCCACTGTCTTCTTCAACAAAACCTGCGTCGCCCGTCGCTACCCAACCCTCGGCATCCTTGGTATCAGCCGTGCTGTCGGCATTCTTGAAATACTCCACGAACACGCCGGGCGAGCGGTAAAACACCTCGCCATTATCAGCAATTTTCAACTCAACCCCGGGCGAGGCGACACCAACCGTATCAGATCGTACCTCCCCATCAGGTTGCTGCGTGATAAACACCGTGGCCTCGGTCTGGCCATAAAGCTGCTTCAGGTTGATCCCCAACGAGCGGTAGAAATCAAAGATTTCAGGCCCAATCGCCTCACCGGCCGTATAGCCCACACGCACACGGCTAAAGCCCAGCGTGTTCTTCAAAGGCCCGTAGACGAACAGATCCCCCAGCTTGTATTTTAAGCGGTCCATGCCGCTCACGGGGCGGCCATCCAATAGGTCAGGCCCCACTCGTTTGGCCACGGCCATCCCCTTGTGAAACAACCACTTTTTGAAGCGGCCCGCATCTTCCATACGGATCATCACATTGGTCAATTGGGTCTCGAACACACGAGGTGGCGCAAAATAATAGGTCGGCCCAATCTCGCGCAGGTCCGTCATCATAGTGTCCGGGCTTTCGGGGCAATTGACACAAAAACCCGTCCACAACGCCTGACCGATCGAGAAGATGAAATCGCCAACCCACGCCATAGGCAGGTAGGCCAAAATTTCGTCAC
Source organism: Algirhabdus cladophorae (assembly GCF_044772865.1). Lineage (GTDB taxonomy): Bacteria > Pseudomonadota > Alphaproteobacteria > Rhodobacterales > Rhodobacteraceae > Algirhabdus > Algirhabdus cladophorae. The sequence goes on along the minus strand of NZ_CP173029.1, from coordinate 47,370 downwards.
CTGCGCGCAACCCATCGAAATCGCTGGAGTTTTTGGAAGTCTCGATGACATTGCGGTTCGACAATACAACGCCTTTGGGACGTCCCGTTGTACCCGACGTGTAAAGCATGACACATGTATCGTCGTAGGTTTGTGCCGCGATCCGTGCGTCCATCACCGCTTGAAACTGACCAGCCGCCGCGCGGCCTTTGGTTTGCAAATCCGCATAAGACGTCATAGCCGCATGATCATATTTTCGCATGCCACGCGTATCGAGATAAACGATATGTTCCAAACCCGGTAAACCATCTTTGACATCAAGAACCTTATCGACCTGCTCCTGATCCCCGACAATTGCGAACCGCGCACCACAGTGATCCAGCGCATAGGCAATCTCTTCTGCGGCGGCATCTTGATAAAGCGGCACCGGCACAGCCCCAACAGATTGCGCCGCCATCATAGCCCAATACATCGCAGGCCGATTGCGACCCACGATGGCCACATGATCGCCTGTGTCGGCCCCCAACAGCATCAAGCCCAAAGCAAGGTCATTGATCTGCTCTGCAGTTTCCGCCCAGGTCCAGCTTTGCCAGATGCCAAATTCTTTCTCGCGGTAGGCAGGTTTGCCCCCGTGTTTTTCGACGTTTCGCTGCAATAGACGCGGTACACAGACCAGCGCCCCTTGGGGTGCGGATTGATCGGTCAACAGTTATTTCCTCCCTGCCGCTTTTTGCGCGGCATCCAGATTTTCTCTGGCCTAGGGGTTCATACTGCGAGGCATTCGACCGTTTCGTCAAATTCTTTTTTTGAACGTGCGTTCATTTAATCGGTTGAAGCACCCGAAATCCGATCTTGCCACCGTCAAAGAGCCGCCCTACTCACGTCATATGACCGAATTGATTATTGTACGCCACGGCCAGGCCAACTCGGCCGCCAAAGACGCCAAAAGCTATGACCGCCTCAGCGACTTGGGCCATCAACAGGCCCGCTGGTTGGGGGCTCATTTTGCGCAAACCAATCCGCATTTTGATGAATGCAAAAGTGGAACACTACAACGCCAACGCGCCACTTTAGAAAGCATGGGCCACGCCTCGGACGGGACGGACACACGCCTAAATGAATTTGACTACTTTGGTTTGGCCCAAGCTATGTTGGACAAATTTGGCATTCCAATGCCCCAAGACAATGCAGATTTCGTCCGCCACGCTCCGCAACTCTTAGCCTATTGGCAGCAGGGACAAATCGGTGAAGGTCAGGAAAGCTTTGCTGATTTTGAAACGCGTATCATGGCCGCTTTTGCGGATTACGCAGACCACGGCGGGCGCATTTTACTGGTCACATCGGGTGGGGTGATCGCCATGTTTTTGCGAAATCTTTTGGGCCTCGACAACGATGGACATGCGCGAATTATGTTGGCTACGATGAATTCATCCGTGCACCGGGTTGTGCATGTTCATGGTGAATATATTTTGTCCGGCTTCAACGGAATACCACACTTGGAGGCCGCTGATCGCGCCCTGTCGAGGACATTCGTGTGACCACTCATCTATGGATTCGTGCAGAAGAACGCCCCAATGAAGCACGCGTTGGGATAACGCCCGAGGGATGCAAGACGCTGTTGCAACAGGGTTTTGATGTGACTGTTGAGCAAAGTGATCAACGTAGCCTTCCCATCGCCGACTATCGCGCGGCGGGGTGCACCATCGCGGCCCAAGGATCTTGGCGTGAGGCCCCAAGGGATGCGATCATCTTTGGCCTGAAAGAATTGCCAGCCGATAACAGCCCACTGATCCATCGTCATGTTATGTTTGGCCATGCTTACAAAGGGCAGCCCTCAGGGCGGCTTTTGCTTGACCGATTTCAGGCCGGGGGTGGGACGCTTTATGATCTGGAATATCTTGTAGATGCCAAAGGCCGGCGCGTTGCGGCCTTTGGATATTGGGCAGGCTACGCAGGGGCGGCCGTTGCGCTGAAATGTTGGGCAGCACAACAACTCGGACAGATTTGCGGACCAGTTCAACCCTATGCCAGCGCCAATCATCTGCTCAACGACCTTCAGACCGAACTGGTTCTTGCGGGTCCATCACGCCCAACGGCCCTAAGCATTGGCGCATTGGGGCGCGTGGGAACGGGGGCTGCTGATCTGTGCGAACTCATGGGTGTGCCTGTGACCAAATGGGATATGGCCGAAACCGCCCATGGTGGACCATTCCCTGAGATCCTGCGCGCAGATATCTTTTTCAATTGTATTTTGGCGCGCACCGGCACGCCAGTTTTCGTGCCAGCCTCGGCCAAGACTGCGGCCCGCCGCCTGTCCGTGATCGGGGATATCGCCTGCGATCCCGACAGCGATTTTTCACCGATCAAAGTCTATGACCAAGCAACCAATTGGGACACACCAGCACGACGCGTGCATGACAAGCCTGTCCTGGACGTTACAGCCATCGATAATTTGCCATCGCTCTTGCCAGCGGAAAGTTCGCAGGATTTTGCCGACCAGCTTTTGCCATCGCTTCAAACCCTAGACGCCTTGGATCAAGGCGTCTGGGCTCGTGCGGTGGCGATGTTCACTCGATCTCTTTAGGGCGGCGCAAACGCTTGGGGCGCGGACCCGTGTCTGGGCGCAAGTTCGGCTGCGATAGAACGGGTGTTTTGCTGGACACGTCTTGTCGGCTTTCGCGCCAAACGACGAACAGGCCACTGCTGATAATGATCGCGGCCCCGGCAAAAACCCATATGTCGGCCGTGTCATCAAAGAACAAAACCCCATAGAAAACGGCCCAAAGGATCTGCGAATATTGAAACGGGGCCACAAAGACTGCAGGCGCATTTCGATATGCCACAATGATAAACAGCTGCGCTATGATTACTAAAAAACCGACCGATGCCATGAGGCCCAAATCGCCAATCTCTACAGGCACATAGACAAATGGCAGCACGCAGCCCATGACGATCAGATTCCCTAAAGCGGGATAAAATAATAGCACGGCACTGCGTTCTTCCTTGCCGATCCGGCGCACGATGATCGAACTGATCGCACCCCCACAAGCCGCCAAGAGGGCTGCCGCATGGCCCAGTGTGAATTCCGAATACCCCGGGCGCAACACGACCAAAACGCCAATCAATCCAACCACAACAGCAATCCAACGTTGCAGGCGCACGACCTCGCCCAAAAACGGAATAGACAGAACCGTGACCAACAATGGCGTCGCAAAAATCAGGGCGTAGGCTTCGGCTAAGGGCAGCTTTGTAAAGGCGTAAAAGGCCCCCGCCATGGACACCAGAGAGGTGATAGTGCGCAGCCCGACCTGCCATGGATGGTGCGGCCGGAAATTGTCCATTTTGCTGTCCATCGTCATCATCAATGTCATTGGAATGAAGGCAAACAGCCCAGAAAAGAAGATGATCTGAAAGATCGAATAGGACATGCCCAACGATTTGACGACGGCGTCGTGGCCAGAGAAAAGTCCAAAGGCCAAAAGGGCAGCGCCCATGCTCACATAAGAAAAATTTGGATTAGATTGGGACACTATACAAAATTCGGACTAGAAGAGATGTTTGCGCTATCAGTTGCAGCCTAGCCCGAATTTGTAAACAGGCCCCTAGCGAAAGATCCGATAATACAGCCAATCCGGCATAAACTGGCTGACGCGGAATAGAAGGGAAAACAGGGTGGGGAAGCTCTTTTTGAATTTGGTGGATCGCATGTGATCCAACATCTCTTGCGCGGCCTGCGCAGGTTCCATGATGAACGGCATGGAAAAATCATTCTTGTCTGTAAGGCGCGTCTTGATGAACCCCGGGTTGGCCACTTGGACCCGCACACCTGTGTCTTTGAGGTCCGCAAACATGCCTTCGGCCAGATACATGATCCCCGCCTTGGAGGCGCCATAACCAATCGTTCCCGGTAGGCCACGAAACCCTGAAAGGCTGCCCGTCAGAACGATGTGGCCTTCATCCTTGGCAACCATTTTGGGCACGACTTCACCCAAGACCCGGGCAGCACCGGTCAGATTGATATCGAACATCGCATTGACCGCCTCGGCGTCCCATTCAGTGGCTTTTGTGGGCCAATAAACCCCGGCAAGAAACACAAGCCCATCAATATCACCAACGGTTTCGGCAGCTTCGGCAACGCTACCTGCATCCGCGATATCTACGGCCACAGCCGATGCCGCATCGCCCAGCTCGCTGGCCAGAACCTCAAGCTTATCCAGACTGCGAGCCGAGACGATGACCTCGGCGCCCGCCGCGACTAAGGTTCGGGCAAGGGCCGCGCCCAAGCCATCACTGGCACCGACCAGCCAATAACGTTTGCCCGAAACACTGGGCATCAGGCGGTCTCTTTACGGCGCATGGTTGCAACGATTTCAGCCACCTTGATCCCGTATTTGCGAAATTGGCTGCGGTTGATGATCGAGCCGCTTTCCACCAAATACATCCAGTCAACCGTGTCTAACACATGACCACCACTGGCCTTAGGCAGCTTGAATTTGTAATTCATCAAAAACGCAGGCCCCACGGCACGGCCATGGCCAGTGCCCACAACGTCAGGTGCGGTTGCCTTGACACTGCCGTCGTTGCCCATGGTCAGGGTCCATTCACGATCCTGCGTGTCACCGTTGTCGTAAACAAACCGCTCTGTCATGCGGCCAACGTTACCATCCCATTTAGCGTGCATATCCGCCACGAAACGGCTGCTGATTTTGCCAGTGGGACCGTAGATCACGCCTTCACACAAAATGTCGCCATTCAGTTCTTTGCGCAGGTCGAACTCGGGGCCCTGGCCTGCAAAATCGTCGGGCTTTTGAGAAGAAAAACTGGTCAACCGTCGGACAAGATAAACCAAAGCAAAGGCAAGTGTTGCCCCTACAGCTGCAAAAAATATTCCGTTCATTGAGGTCTCTCCTCGAGATGCGTTGTGGCCAAAAGAGCCACAGCGATAAGTTTTAGTACACAGGGAACGACGGCATAGAGTACCGTCAGCATCCAAAGTGCGGATTGTGAATTTTCGGCCCCAGATTGGAACCCAGCGGCCTGCAGCAATGGCAAAAGACTGACTGCTGCGAAGGCGAGCGTAAATTTAGAGACGAACGACCAAAGGCCAAACGCTTGCGTTGCATTCGGCGCAATGCGCGCCATACGATTGGCAAAAATTGCGGGCAACAAAGTCATATCAGCACCCAATGCCGCGCCAGATGCCACACATATAATGGCAAATGCCACAACATCGCCCGTGCCCAACGCCGCCGCAAAGGCAAAGGCAAATATGGCCAACACCATACCCACAAGCAGGGCGTATTTCGCGCCGATCTCGCCAGCGATGCGCCCCCAGACGGGAGCAGAAATCGCAGCAGCCAAAAAGAACAGCAGCAACAGCGGACCCTCAGCCCCTACGGCGCCAAGACGTCCTTCGACGAAAAACAAAAACAGAGTGGACGACACAGCAACAGGCGTGGCGTTGACCAAAGCAAGGATCAAAAGCCGCCGCGCCAAAGGATCAGACAAAACCTGAGCAAAGCCGCTTTCACTGTGTGGCAGGCTGTTGGACCATTCACGGCGCATGGCAACGCCCGCCAGGATAGCCAACCCTGCGAACGCCACGGCAAACGTGCTAAACGGTGCGTCGGTCAGGATCATAAAGGCCGTGGGCGCAACGGCGGCCACACAAACGCCCAATAACGCGCCCGTCTCGCGCCAACTGGCCACGCGCAGATATCCACCACAGCCCATAGTCTCGGCCGTCAGCACGCCTTGGGCATAGAAGTTGATGGTCAAAAAGCTAAACCCGGAGAACAACCCAGTCAGACACAAGGCAAACCACCACAACGGCGCAATCGGTGGTGCAATCGCAAACAGCCCCAGCATCGACAGGGCCATAATTCCAACACCCAAGGCAACAGCCACACCCCGCAGGTCCCCCAAACGCGCACTCAACCAACCCAGAACCGGATCCTGAACAACATCGATCAGGCGCAATCCAAAAAGGACCGCCCCTAGGGACGCCAACGTCAAACCGTATTCATCCACGTAGAATTTTGGCGCGTGGATATAGATCGGCAGGCCAGCGGCGGCCAGCATCGCTGCAAAAAGGGAATACTGAGGCAAGCGGCGAGAGGTCATCGCGACACCTCGCTGCCCGGCGGTTTGGGATGCGGGCGATACCGTGCGCCTTTTGCCCAAAGCTTGAGCGCCTGCCAATGGATCAGGCCCAACACACGTCGCGAACCAAACGGTCGGCGCAAACAAGCATATAGAATGCCTGCGTTGGTCAACGGTTTGCGCGGCCCCGTCAGCGTGGCCAACAACCCACCATTGCCACGGCTATAGTCAATCCAAATGCCAATTTTGTCGGCCCGAATATCAAACCGGAACTGGTAGCCCCCTTCGATAGGTTGGAAGGGAGAAACGTGAAAAATCTTTTCTGCCGTGAGCGTATCCTCGGCCGTGATGGGGGCCTTGTCATCCCGGTAACACAAATAGGAGTGTCGATCGCCAAACGTGTTGCTTACTTCGGCAATCACAACCCGCAACTGATCCTGCGCATCATAGGCCAACCAAAAGCTAACAGGATTGAACACATGACCCAAGATACGCGGCTGCGCCAACAGCATCAGCCGACCATCGGTCTCCAAACCATGAGTGCGCAGAACATCCCGTGCCCAGATCGCGCCAATCCCTTCATGTGGAAGACCGCCGTGATCACTGTCCAGCAAAGACGCCAGACCACCTTTGTTGCGTCCAAACAGACGGGGGGCGGCAACAGGCGCTTCCGCATCTAACAACACGTAATCAATAGAGTACCGAAAGGCATTCTTGATCGCGCCGTGGCGTCCGTGGAACGTCGTCCCCGAGATATGATCAACCGTATTGATCACTCGGCTGCCACCGAAAGGCTATATTGCGGACGTATGGCCTCGACCACGTCCACAGCACTGCTCAGGCCATCCTCGTGGAATCCATTTTTCATCCAAGCCCCACAAAACCACGTACGGTTGGTCCCGTTGAACGCTTTGACGCGTTCTTGGGCAGCCATCATAGCTGTGTCGTAAACGGGGTGGTGCAGGGTGACCGTATCCCAAATCAACGCGTCCTGAATAGGTCGTGTCGAATTGAGGGTGACAAAGTAATTATCGGGGCTTGCCACGGGCTGAAGCGAGTTCATCCAATATGTCAGATCGATCGTGTCATCGCGCTTGGCGGGGCTTTCCGTGTACATCCAAGAGGACCAGACACCACGGCGCTTGGGCATGATCGCCTCGTCCGAATGCAACACCACGTCGTTGGGTTGATAGCGAATATCGCGCAGAGCCGAAGCCTCCTGCGGGCTGGCATCCCCTAGCAGGGCCAAGGCCTGATCCGAATGAGTTGCCATGATAACTTCGTCAAATTCTTCGACGGGTGCGCCAACCGTTTTCACCTGCGCCCCAGTGAGTGAGCGCGTCACCGATTGCACATCCGCACTTAGCCGGAATTCTACGCCACGACCGCGCAGCGATGCCTCAAGACGGCGCACATATTCAATGGAGCCACCCTGCACCGTATACCATTGATGCTGTCCGGTAGTGTTGAGCAATGCATGGTTTTTAAAAAATTGGACCATTGCATGGGCCGGAAAATCCATGATTTTATTTTTTGGTGTCGACCAAATCGCCCCCGAAAAAGGCAGGAGATAATAATCACGAAACCATTTCCCGGTTCCCAATTGCTGCAAAAGTTCGCCGACAGTTATTGTTTTGTCTTGCGCAACACGTTCAGCATGTTTGTTGAAATAGAGAATATCGCTGACCATTCGCAGGAACATCGGATTGGCCCAATTGCGCTTTTGCGCAAACAAGGCGCGCAGGCTTGCGAGGCCATATTCGATACGCCCACCGTCGATTGACGCGCCAAAACTCATGTCACTTTTGGCGACGGGAACGTCCAATTCGTCAAAAAGAGCAGTTAAATAGGGGTAATTTGCGTAGTTAAAGACAATAAACCCGGTATCCACTGCCACGTCACGGTTTGGGCCTGCCATCTTTGTGCGTGCATGTCCCCCCACCCGATCCTCGGCTTCAAACACTACCACTTTGTGATCTTTGGCAAGCATGTGAGCTGCCCCAAGGCCCGATATTCCGGCCCCGATCACGGCAATGCGCTTTGCTGGGAAAGCGCTGGTTTCTAGTGGCATAGTGTCAATCTCCGTTTACACATCTAAGTGTCTGATTTAAGGGTAGTACGGGGCAAGAGTGCAAGCGGATTAAACCACAGCAAAATTAATTTTGTTGGTGATCCAATCAGCGCCACGCGGCGTATAGTTAGTATGAGAACGCAAAACATGCCCTCGCCCAAAGCCGCACCGCCCATGCCAGTGACCGCACTTGCGGTCACACAGACGGCGTCACGCGTCAGTACAGAGGAACGCGAAGTGCAACAGGCCAGCACGGCTCGGCAAATGTGGTTGGAAGAAATGCTTTTGGTGCGTGACCAACGCGACCAAGAGGCTTTTGGCATCCTGTTTCGTCACTTTGCCCCAAGGGTCAAAGCGTTCTTGATGAAATCTGGCTCTACTGGGGCCATGGCCGAAGAGGTCAGTCAAGACGTTATGGCCACTTTGTGGCGCAAGGCACATCTCTTTGATCCCACGCGGGCCTCGGTGGCCACGTGGATCTTTACCATCGCACGCAATCGCAAGATTGACGTGTTGCGCAAACAACGACGCCCCGAACCAGAAGATTTGGTCTGGGGCCCCGACCACGAGCCTGACCAAGAAGACGTCATGGCCCTACAACAAGAAACGGCACAATTGGGCGACGCCCTGAAGCAATTGCCGGACAAACAGAGAGAGTTAATCGAGCGTGCTTATTTCAAGGACATGTCACATAGCGAAATTGCAGTCGCGACGGGCCTGCCCCTCGGCACGATTAAATCCAGAATACGTTTAGCGCTGGAACGCCTGCGCCACGTGATGAAGTGAAGAGTACAATGAAACAGATCAGACATCATCTAACCGACGATTTGCTTATGGCCTATGCCAGCGGCAACTTGCCTGAGGCGCTAAGCCTTGTTGTGGCCACGCACATCAGCATGTGCGACTCCTGTCGTGCACAATTGGCCAGCTTTGACGCCGTTGGTGGCGAACTGCTAGACGATCTAGAGGCTGTGACCATGTCCGATGGCGCATTGGGCGCGACCCTAAAGCAGATCATGGATGCGCCCGCTGAAACCACTATCCAGCGACCCAAAGCCGACAGTCTGTTCCCTGCCCCGCTGCAGGATTATGTCGGCGCTGACTTGGACGCGATCAAATGGCGTCCGATGGGTATGGGCGTGCGTCAATCACTGATCAAAACATCAAAAGGCGCAAGTGTGCGTTTGCTGCATATCCCTGCTGGCTGCGCCGTGCCCGATCATGGGCACCACGGCACCGAACTGACACTGGTTTTGCAAGGAGCGTTTCGCGACCATAATGATCGCTTTGGTCCCGGTGATATCGAAGTGGCCAACGAGGATTTGCACCACACACCCGTTGCCGAAGACGGCGTGGATTGCATTTGCCTCGCGGCGAGTGATGCACCCCTCAGCTTTAACGGGATCCTGCCCAAGATTGCTCAAAGGTTCATGGGTATATAACCTGAACCACACACGATTAAATTGGGGGCCATGGCCCCCTTTTTCATGTGTTTTTTTGATTTTCCGCGATCATAGCAATCATCTCGAACATGACAGCCCCTGCTGTGCGCGCTGTGATCATATTGCTGCTGTCGCGTGTCGGCATCAGACAGACCACATCACCGCCCACAATATTCATGCCGCGCACAGATTGCAGAAGGGCCATCGCCTCATCGATTTGAAACCCTTGCTCGCCCGGTTCTAGGTTGGACACACCCGGCGCTACTGTTGGGTCCAAACAGTCCAAGTCAAAAGTGATATAAACAGGTTTGCCCGCCAATCGCGCTTTGATCCGTTCAATCACTGCAACAAGCCCGATCTGACGAAACTCTTTCATCGTGACCACATCATAGCCATAGTCATAGCTGGGTTGCAGCCAATCCAAAGTGCGTGGATTGCCCCGAATGCCGACCTGAATAGAGCTGTGCGGATCGACTTGGCCCTGATCCGCAAGATAAGCGCCCCAATGGGCAGCCGACTTCTTGGCCCCCAGAAAATGCGGCACTTTGGTAAAAACATCCGTATGGGCGTCCAAATGCAAAAAGCTAACGGGCTGACCATCGGTCAAAACCGAGTTGGCGATGCCTTGAACAATCCCGCCGGTCACTGAATGATCCCCACCGATGGAAACGGGACGCGCGCCAGCGGCGGCAATCGGTTTGAAATACTCGGTGATGCGTTGAATGCTGGCTTCGTTATCGTTGAGTTCCGGCAAGGGCACATCGCCCAGATCGTTGATCCGGCAAGCTGTCCACGGATCAAGCCCCATATCCATATGCACGCGGCGCGCTTGGGCTGACACATTACGCACTGCCCGCGGGCCCAGATGTTGATCGCGCTCGGTCGTGCCATTTCCCGACGAATGCGGCACCCCAACAAGGGCAATGTCGGCTTTGGCAGGATCAGGATCAGCCGGACAGCGAAACAGCGTCGGGATCCCCCACCAATATAGGTTTTCCATCATCCGCTCTTCTGGGCTGCTCATGATCTAATCCTTGGGTTTGCTCAGCGGAACCACAGTATTTTCGGCCTCTTCGATCTCCGCAAAATCAAAGTTATCTAAACGATTGGCCCGCTTGCCTGCCTTTTCTGCTGATATCTTGATCTCGGCCACATCTTTGGCTGCCTGCCCAAAGTGCCTATCCAAATTGTCAACGCGGGTCACAAGGCGATCCACATCTCCGCCCAACAGTGACAATTCCTTGCGGATCGCACCGGCCTGTTCGCGCATACGGGCGTCCTTGAGGATCGCGCGCATGGTGTTCAACGTCGCCATACAAGTAGTGGGTGAGACGATCCAGACACGGGCGGCAAAGCCTTCGCGCACGACCTCAGGCAACCGCGCATGCAGTTCGGCATAGACCGCCTCAGACGGTAGAAACATCAACGCCCCATCAGCGGTTTCACCTTCAATCAGGTATTTTTCCGAGATGGCTTTGATATGAACTCGGACGGCGGATTTAAGCGATGAAAGCGCCCGCCCTGCGTCTTCTTTCGTCTCGGCTGCGACAAGGGCCTCATAGGCCTCCAACGGGAACTTTGCATCGATCACAATTGGGCCCGGTGGATTGGGCAAATGGATCAAACAGTCGGCCCGCTTGCCGTTCGAGAGAGTATGCTGAAACGCATAGGCATCCGCAGGCAGCGCTTTGGACACAATATCCTTGAGCTGGATTTCCCCAAAGGCACCGCGTGTCTGTTTATTCGACAAGATATCCTGCAACGACAATACATCACCTGACAGTTTTTCGATATTGGTTTGCGCCTTGTCGATGGTGGCCAGACGTTCCTGTAACTGGGTCAGGCTTTGCGTGGTTTGCTTGCTGGATCCATGCAGCGTGGCGTTCATGCGCTCTTGCATATCCGACAGGCTGCGTGCGGATTTCATCGCATTCTCGGCCAGTTTATCCTGCATCTGCCGCTGCACTTCTGCAAGGCGCACTTCCATAGTTTGGATCACTTGGGTCTGCGCCTTGGCCTGTGTCTCGGACACAGTTTGGATATTGCCCGACAGTTGCGCCTGCCCCGCCCCGAGGTTCTGCACATCATGGGTCATACGCCCCATATTTTGCGCCAAAAGCTCGACCATTTGCACCGACCTCCCCGCGCGTCGTACGGACGAAATCAGCAAGATAAGAACCAACAAAACGACAATAGCCGCAATTAGAAGGCCCAACGTCAACGGGTCTTCCAGATTGATCTCAAACGTTCCAATCTGGATCATGAGCGGCCAAACAAGCGTTCGATGTCGGTCATTTTCAGTTCCACATAAGTCGGTCGGCCGTGGTTGCATTGGCCTGAATGTGGCGTGGCCTCCATCTGGCGCAGCAGCGCGTTCATTTCATCCGCCTGCATCCGCCGCCCTGTACGAACCGACCCGTGACAGGCCACGCGGCTCAGGATCGCCTCAATCCGAGCTTGCACAGTCTCACTGCTGCCAAGATCGTGCAATTCATCCAAAATATCTTGGATCATCAAGGCCGCATTGACCTCGCCCAGAATTGCGGGGGTCTCTCGCACGGCAATCGCACCGCCACCAAAGGGTTCGATCCCAAGACCGAATTTGGCAAACTCTGCCGCGTGTTCCAAAATCAAGGCACAGTCACTATCGCTCAATTCAACAATTTCAGGGATCAACAGCGCCTGTGCCGCGACGCCATTGTCCGCCATCTGTGCTTTGAGATCCTCATAGACCAGACGCTCGTGAGCGGCATGGGCATCGACCAAAATCATTCCGTCCGCCGTTTGGGCGACAATATAATTTTCATGCAACTGCGCCCGGGCAGCCCCTAAAGGAAAGTCGTGCAAAGGCACCTCGGGTTCCGGTTCTACCCGCGCAGTGTAGCTGTGCGGAGCCTCTTGGAACGTAGGCGCCTGCATTTGAAACGACGCTGTGCGCGCGCCCAAGGACGGCCGATCCATTTGATATACCGGTGCCTGAGGTGCCTCTGGTCGCAGCGCGCCCAGCGTTGCATCCGCCACGGTGGTCGAGGCGCGGTGGCCTGCCTCAGCCAAGGCATGCCGCAACCCCGACACGATCAAACCGCGCACAGAGCCTGCATTGCGAAACCGCACTTCGGACTTGGCCGGGTGCACATTCACATCCACCAATTGCGGGTCGCAGTCGATAAACAAGCAGGCCGCTGGATGACGATCCCGCGACAAGAAATCCATGTAAGCCCCGCGTAGGGCCCCGATCAGCAGCTTGTCACGCACAGGACGTCCGTTGACAAAAAGGTACTGCATCACCGCAGATCCTCGCGAAAACGTCGGCAAAGCGGCATAACCAGTCAGGTGAAAACCCTCGCGTTCTGCATCAATTTTTAGAGCGTTGGCTGCGAAATCTTTGCCAAGGACGGTCTCCAAACGTCCATGCAAGGCTTTGAACATGTCGCCGGTTCTTGCATCCGCGCGAAAGGTCACGCGGCCGTCCCCGCCGCCTGAAACATCACGCAAGATTACTGTGACAAAGGGTTCCGCCATGGCCAAACGTTTGACCACATCAGCAATCGCTTGAGTTTCGGCGCGATCAGATTTCAGAAATTTCAACCGCGCTGGTGTGGCGTAGAACAGATCTGTCAGCTCAACCGTGGTGCCCGATTGCAACGCCGCCGGGCGCACAGGCTGGGCGTGCCCTCCCTCGACACGGATCATGGCCGCATCTTGGCCCCTTGCCCGACTGGTGATCGTCAAACGACCAACGGCCCCCAGTGATGGCAAGGCCTCGCCCCGGAACCCAAAGGAGTTAATCGCAAGCAGGTCCGAGCCGTCAATTTTGCTGGTTGCATGTCGCGACAATGCCAAAGGCAAATCGCCTGCGGGGATCCCACAGCCATCATCGATGACGCGGATTAGGGTTTTGCCACCATCGGCAATCGCGACCTCGATCCGGGTGGCGCCGGCATCTATCGCATTCTCAACCAGTTCTTTGACGGCTGAGGCCGGCCGTTCCACGACTTCACCTGCGGCAATCCTGTTGATTGCCGCGTCATCCAACTGCCGGATTACGGGTTGGGCGCTTATTTTGGGGTCGTCATAGGCCATGCTACTAGGTGTAGCATGGCCCCTTGCGATTCTGCCACTGGATTAATTGGTGGATTCGAGGCCTTCTGGCTGACCAACCACAACAAAATGCAGGTCCTCCGGGCGCAATATGCGTGCCGCCACGCGATTGGCTTCTTCGAGTGAGACCGCATCAATTCGGTCATTGCGTGTCGCGATATAATCAATCGGGAGGCCTTGCATCTGCATCCCCACCATGATGTTCGCAATCGGCCCATTGCCATCAAACCGCAGCGGATAGGCCCCCGTCAGATAGGTCTTGGCGCGGTCCAACTCGTCCTGGGTCACGCCATTTTCCGCCATCCTCGCCCATTCATCACGGATCACCAAGATCGCTTCGGCAATGCGATCATTGGCACTCGCCACCTGGCCCATATAAAGCTCGGCGTGGTCTTTGGGCACCAAGAACGAGTAGACGCCATAGGTCAAACCACGCTTTTTGCGCACCTCTTCCATCAGGCGCGCCTCAAAGCTGCCGCCACCAAGGATAACGTTCAAAACATAAGCCGCAAAGAAATCCGGATCGTCCTGCGCGATCCCCTCGTGCCCAAAAAGGGCAACGGATTGCGGTGTATCAAAAGGAACAACAGTCGTACCGGCGGTTAATTCCAAGGTCGCACGCATCGGCATAGGCGCGCCAGTTTCCGGCAAATCACCCAGCAGATCATCCAACAAAGCGCCAAGTGCCTCGGGCGTGATATCGCCCACAGCCCCCACAAACAGACGATCCTTTGCAATGATACGGTCTTTGGCCTCGAACATATCGTCGCGGGTCAACGCCGTGACGCTTTCAATGGTCCCGTTTAACTGTGAGGCATAGGGATGATCGCCAAACGAGATTTGATCAAACGTGGTCCCAGCAATTTTGTTTGGATCCTTTGCATCAGATCGCAAGCCCGACAAAACCTGTTGGCGCACGCGTTCGACCGCATCTTCGTCAAAGCGCGTCTCTGTCAGGGCCAAACGCAGCAAATCAACTGCAGCCTCTCGGTTTTCCGTAAGAAACCGTGCCGAGATGGACAGCGCATCGTCGCTGACATCAAAGCCATAGCTGGCCGCAAGGGCGTCACGGGCCTTGGCAAATCCGCGCGCGTCCAGATCGCCCGCCCCTTCTTCAATCAGTCCCGTCATCAGGTTGATCGCCCCTCGCTTGCTGGGCACATCAACCGATGCGCCCCCAGCAAAACGAATTTCAAGGGCGGTGAAGGGGATGGAATGTTCTTCAACCAACCACGCGGTAATGCCCCCATCCGAAACGACTTCTTGGATCTTTACCTCAGCGCGCAAGGGCAGGGTGGCAAGACAAGTGACCGCAAGGGCCAGTACTAAACGGATCATTGTGTGACCTCCTGACGTTCGGGTCGTTTTAGATAGCCAGTGACTGCATTGGACCGGTCAAAGACAGTTTCAGCTGCTGCTAGAATATCCTCTGGCGTGACCGCCTGCAAAATCTCGGGCCAATCTTGAATGTCTTGCACGGTCAAACCACTGGTCAAAGCCGCGCCATACCGGCGGGCTAAGGATTGCACATTGTCTTTTGCATAGATCTGGCTGGCGCGCAGTTGCATTTTGAGGCTGTCGAGTTGTTCCACATCAATCGGTTCGTTCATGAATTCGGCCACAGCAGCGTCTAATGCGTCCTCCGCATCCTCAAGCGAGACACCTTCCGAGGGCACGATCACCAAGCCGAAATTCGTGTCATCCAGACTTTGGCCATTGTAAAACGCAGCGGTGTAGACGGCGGTTTGTTCTTCAAATTGCAGTTTCCGACCCAAGGCTGACGTGGCCGCATCGCCGCCCAGCAATTCCGCCAATAGCGTCAGAGCGGCGGCTTGGGTTTGCGCGCCGCTGTCGCGTTCAGGCGCAAGATAAGTGCGGATCACATAAGGCTGGGCCACACGGGGGTCTGCAAATTCCAAACGGCGCTCGGCGCGGTGCGGCGGTTCTTGCGGGCGTTCGCGCGGCTGCAAGCCTTCCGTTGGGGCCAACACCCCGTAATAAGTCTGCGCCAATTGCTTGACCTCATCAGGGTCCACATCACCTGCAACGACTAAAATCGCATTATTCGGGGCATAGTATTCTTTGTAGAACGCCAAAGCATCGTCCAGCGACAACTGCTCCATCTCGTGCTTCCATCCAAGGATCGGAACGCCGTAGCGATGGTTCATATATTGTGCCGCACGTCGCTGTTCACCAAACAAAGCGCCGGGATCGTTTTCTGTGCGCTGATTGCGTTCTTCCAGGATCACTTTGCGTTCTGTGATCACATCATCTTCGGTCAGGCGCAGGTTGCGCATGCGGTCTGCTTCCATGCCCATCACCAACTCAAGCCGGTCCGCGGCAATCCGTTGGAAATAGGCCGTATAGTCCCAACTGGTAAAAGCGTTATCACTGCCACCATTTGCGGCCACAACCTTGGAAAACTCGCCGCTTTCCATGTTATCCGTTGCTTTGAACAACAAATGTTCGAGGAAATGGGCGATGCCTGACACGCCTTCGGGTTCGTCAGCAGCGCCTGCGCGGTACCAGACCATATGGACCACAACGGGCGCACGATGATCTTCGATCACCACCACATCCATGCCATTTTCCAAAGAAAAGGTTGTAACGGCCTCTTGTGCGATGGCGGGTGTCGCCAAAAGCAAGGTCGTCATAGCCAACAAAAAGCGCCGCATGCAAATACCTCCAATGATAGGGGTAAGCTACGCTTGATTAACAAAGGTTCAAGGGCGCTGGCGGTTTTGTGACCTATTCGTCAACAACCTCAGGTGGCGCGGCCGGTGTGCGGACACCCAATCTGCGGAACCGTTCCAATTCACTATAGCGGTCCAGCGACTGGATCCGGTAGGCTTTGAAGTAGACATTCACATTGGCCAAGCGTTCCAAGACGCGGCCATCGTTGCGTCTGCGGAACTCAAGATCCTCGGAAGCCAAGCGCTGGCGGATCGTCGCATCGCGGCCATAGCGGGATGCATGATTGACGATAGCGCCATCCCCTGCAGGAATACCATTTGCGTTCAAACGCGTTGGATTACCGCCCAAAGCCGCCACTGCATCGCGATTAGGTGTCGGATCCACCAGATTTGCACCACCGGGTGTTGGGGTTGGCAAAGCAGAATAATTTTCCGGCGTTTGCAGCGGTTTGTTCGGCAAAATACCAAACTCATCCGGCCCTGCATCCGTGTTTTTGACGTTCAGCAAACGCGGTTCTTTATTCCGGTCACACGCCGCAACAGACAGCACGATGACCGTGCCCAATACCAGTTTGCCAAATTTCCCGCGCATTAGCAGGCCCTCACCCATCTTTTTTCCCTTGATAGACCATCCTCAAACGGGCGTCACGGGGCTTTTACGTTTTGGGGGCTTTCTCGCCGGTGAAAAAGATCAGGCCCAAAGCCCCCGCAAATATAGAGATATCTGCCACATTAAAGGCAAAGGGGTTATCAATCCCGCAACACGCCATGTTCAAAAAGTCGGCAACAGCGCCGTAAACGATCCGGTCGATGACGTTGCCCAGCGCACCACCGACCAAAAGGCCCGCACTGATATAGCCCCATTTACCCACGGATTGTTCGCGCCACACCCAGATGATCACCGCCACGACAATCCCCGTGGCCAAACCAATCAAAACCCAGGGTGCCGTGCTAAATAGGCCAAAGTTGATGCCTGTGTTCCATGCCATACGAAAGTTCAGCAACGGCGGGAGAACATCAATAGCCCCTACCGTTTTCAGATCCATCCATTGGACAACAATAAATTTGCTTATCTGATCGATCAGAAAAATCCAAAGCGCTGCCCAAAAGGTAAGTTTCATAGGATCACCTTAATGCCGGAAATGACGCATGCCGGTCATGACCATTGCAAGCCCCAACTCGTTTGCAGCGGCAATCACATCATCGTCGCGCATCGATCCACCCGGTTGAATAAGCGCGGTCGCTCCGGCCTCGGCAGCCGTAATCAAACCGTCACGAAATGGAAAGAACGCGTCAGAGGCAACAACAGACCCTTGTGTCAGCGGTGTATCCAAACCCAGAACCTCGGCCATGTCTTGCGCCTTACGTGCGGCAATACGGGTGCTGTCAACACGGCTCATTTGCCCTGCCCCGACCCCCACAGTAGCCCCGTTTTTCACATAAACAATTGCGTTGGATTTAACGTGCTTGGCCACTTTCCATGCAAACAGCATATCTGCCAATTCCGCATCCGTCGGGGCACGTTCCGTGACCACCTTGAGATCGTCCAAACCGATATGACCATTGTCTTTGTCTTGCACCAGCAGGCCTCCTGCGACCTGACGCACTGTCATGCCTCCAGTTTTCACATCCGGCAAACCGTTGGTGGTCAAAAGCCGCAGGTTTTTCTTTTTTCCAAAAATACTCATAGCCTCGGCAGTGGCGCCGGGCGCGATCACAACTTCGGTAAAAATACCGGTGATTTCTTCGGCGGTTTGAGCATCCAATTCCTGGTTCAGCGCGATAATGCCCCCAAAGGCAGATGTTTGATCGCATTGAAACGCAGCACGATACGCCTCGACCATGCTGGACCCGCGGGCCACACCACAGGGGTTTGCATGTTTGATGATTGCACAGGCGGGTCCATCGGCAGGGTCAAATTCGGCGACCAATTCAAATGCTGCATCAGTGTCGTTGATATTGTTGTAGGACAGTTCCTTGCCCTGATGTTGCTGGGCCGTAGCCACACCCGCGCGATCCGATCCATCTACATAAAAGGCCGCTTGTTGATGGGGGTTCTCACCGTACCGCAGTGTCTGGGCCAGTGTTCCTGCAACCGCGCGACGGCGCGGGGCCACATCACCCAACGCACCAGCCATCCAGTTTGATACCGCCGCATCATAGGCTCCGGTACGGGCATAAGCCGTCTGAGCTAGCTTTTGGCGAAAGGCCAAGGATGTTTGGCCCCCATTGGCATCTAGTTCGGCCAACAGCCCATCGTAATCTTCTACATCTACAACGACCGATACAAACCCATGGTTCTTGGCCGCCGCGCGGATCATCGCCGGACCGCCGATATCTATGTTTTCGATACATGTGTCGTAGTCACCGCCCTTGGCAACAGTGTCCTCAAACGGATAAAGGTTCACCACCAGCAAATCGATAGCACCGATGCCGTGCTGTTCCATGGCAGCCACGTGATCTTCATTGTCGCGCAGGGCCAAAAGGCCACCATGCACCATGGGATGCAGGGTTTTGACACGCCCATCCATCATTTCAGGAAAGCCAGTGATGTCAGCCACGTCGCGCACATCAAGGCCTGCATCGCGCAGAGTTTTGGCCGAGCCGCCAGTTGACAACAAATCTACACCGCGCGCCGCCAAGGCCTGCCCTAACTCAATAAGTCCGGTTTTGTCAGACACGCTCAGCAAAGCGCGGCGAAGAGGGGCAAGATCAGTCATGGGGCATCCTTTGGCAGTCTATTTTTGCGACAACGGGTCATCGCGTTCGAGATCACGGATGCTATTAGGGGTATCTTGCGCCTTCGCCAAGGACCATTGCACACGTGCCGCATAGGGCATGACCCGACTTTCCAGCACAATTTGGCTGGAGGCCCTCGGCTGGAGGCGGCCTTTTTCCAAATACACCGAGGGTTCCAGCCGCAAACTGGCCTTGCTTTCGTGGCGTAACACCCAAATCTCACCACTCTTCAGAGCCAGTGAAACCGCCGTGCCGCCCATATCCAAAGCAGCATCTACATCAGGATGCAAATGCACGCGGATCGAAAATGGAATGCCTTGCAAGGACAACTGATCAAACCGTTTTTCGAACAGTCGTTTGTCTGCATCCGTCAAAGTCGCCAGCATGTCAGACACCGAAAGATGGCGGCCGTCCTGCGACAACTCCATTTGCCGGACATGTGTCAAACCATGGGTTTCGCGGTAGCCATCATGGGCCAGATCCAGACTGGTCACATCCAAAGTCGCGCGCCGTTCCATCGTCACCGAGGCGGGGCGTTGAGTGAATTCCAAGGTGCTTTCGTCCAACCGCGAGGACGAAGTGCCATCAACAATCACTGTGGAATGGGATTGCGTCGCGCGCCCCGCTTTGGCCCAATCTGGTCCAAAAGCCTCGCCCGCGCCGCAATTGACCACAAAAGCGCGGCGTCCGGATGTCATCTCGAACGCAAGAGTGGACGCATGGGCATGGCGCGATGCATCCTTGGTGGGTGGGGCTGCTACATCCACCACGACGGACGTGCGCCCTCCGGTCATGCGCGCATAGCCCATCACAATGTCATCGCTGGGGCCGGATTTCACGCCAGAGCTGACCAGTGCCTGATCCAAACGCCCTTGCAACCCGCGCCCGCCGCCATGGAACCGCGCCAGTGAACCATCAGAATGACGCAGACTGCGCAGGGTCGGTGCAATCCGTTCAATCGCAGCCAAATGTGTAGCCTCGGCCATCCGTCCGGTTTCAGCCAACGCCGATGCGGCCCAAGTCAGCAAAGTGAACACTTCTAGCAGTTCTTCAGGATTGCGCGTCGGCAATCCACCTGCGTCGTCAATATGGGCCTCACATTCACGGGCCAACGCTTGGGCAGCGGGGGCAACCTGCGCCTCCATCCCCTCCAAAGACAATCCTGCATAAAGCAACCCTGTCAGGGCCTCAAATCGGGGCAATCCGGGGCTGGTATGGCGCCAGCGTCGCGACAAAAACAACGTCTGCTGGGCAAGCGAACGGTAAAAAAGTTCGCTCTCGTTCTTCTCACGTCCGCGCAAAATCAACAGCGCATGATGAATCCAGCGGATCAGACGACGACCTGTTAAATCCGGCGTCCAACCAGGGCCCGATCCGTTTCCATAGCGATCAATCCATCCGTCGACCCAAGTCTGACCTATCTGGCGGGCTTTCAGATCACCGACAGCCGCCAAATCGTCAAACCAACCGAAGCCATGCATCGCGTCCTGAAATTCATCATTTGGCGGGCTGATATCCCACAGCACTGTGTCTTGCGCCTCGACCAAAGTCCCCGCAAGCAAGATATTGCCACTCATCAACTGGCGACCCTTGTTAAAGCTGCCGATTGTGCGCGGTTCAGGTTGTGAGACAAATCCAGTGGCGGGACGTGCCCGGGCCGCCTTGCGTGCGGCAAAGCGGTTCATCCAGCGCGTTTTTCGCGCGGAAAAGCTGGTATTTTGAGCCACGTGTCGATTGCCTGAGCGGATTGGTTTTCCCCAAACTATACGCCTAGGTCAACACAAAGTCACCGAAGAAAAAGCCAAGCTAGGATTTGCGCAGAACCGCAATGTAAAACCCGTCCATTCCACCGCTTTCACGCCAGAAATCAGGGCGCAATCGCAGCCCACCTTCGGAACTGCGCCACGCAGGATCGATCCAGTCCTGCTCCAATGCCCCACGATCCACCAAAACGTCCGAACGGCGTTCGATCAGCGCATCAATGTGGCATTCACCTTCATCCGGCAACAGTGAACAGGTGCAAAAGACCAACCGCCCACCGGGCTTGAGCAGGCTCAGGCTGTGATCCAGCATCGCCTCTTGCAGGCCAATCAACGCACCAAACTCTGATCCATCTTTGGCGTAAGGCAAATCAGGGTGGCGGCGCAAAGTGCCTGTGGCCGAACACGGTGCGTCCAGCAAGACCGCATCAAACTGACCAGCAACTGACAAAGCATCGTCAACTATTAATTCGGCGTTCAAGCCTGTGCGATCCAGATTTTCGCGGACACGCTGCATGCGTTTCTCAGACAGATCGACAGCTGTGACCGCAGCCCCACTGGCCGCCAATTGCATGGTCTTGCCACCTGGTGCTGCACAAAGATCGATAATTGTTTCATTCGGTTTTGGGTCCAACAGACGCACGGGCATCGCGGCAGCCGCATCCTGGATCCACCACGCCCCTTCATCATAGCCTTCAAGGCCCGTGACCCGACCGGCATTTTCCAACCGCAGACTGCCAGATGGCAGCTTGGTTGCGCCAAGTTTCTCAGCCCAGTCCGATGCGTCAGATTTTAATGTGATATCCAGTGGCGCAGGCTTGGACCAAACAGCCTCCATCTGGTTCACGTCCAGTTTTCCGTAGGCCTGTGCCAGTGGCTTGCGCAGCCACAAAGGCAACCGCGCGGCTGGCAATTCTGTCCAACGCTGGGGGCCATCTTTGGCAACTTTGCGCAACACCGCATTGGCCAGGCCCTTGAGATGCCCAGCGCGTGGAATTTTGGCCACGGCATTCACTGCAGAATTCACAACGCCATGATCTGCCTCGGCTTCTTCGCACAGCTCAACTGTGGCCAAGCGCAAAACATTCATTACCGGCACCGGAGGGGTCTTTTTGACATAAGCGTTCAGGACGCGGTCCGCCTTGTCCAAATGCCGCAACGTGGTCATCGCCAAACGCTGTGCCCGCGCACGATCCGCAGGCGACAAACCATCCGTCAGATCAGCCAATTCAGACATCAGCTTGCCCTGCAACATGACAGCATCCATCATCCGCAACGCGGCTTTTCGCGGGGCTTGTCCGTCGGATTGTGCAGGCTGCGTCATTCGGGCGTCCTTGTTTTGGTGGCCAAGCCGCGTATATCAAGACGCATCAAGGATACAAGGAGCGTTCAGAGATGTCTAAGCCAGATCAGGAACTGCCACCCGCAGCCCAACGCGCTCTTGCCGAAGCTCAGGAACGCCGCGAAAAAGCAAAAGCAGCTGAGTTACCCCCAGAACTGGGCGGACGTGATGGCCCGGAACCGGTGCGGTACGGAGATTGGGAACGCAAAGGGATCGCAGTAGATTTCTAGCGCCTAGCGCAGTGAAAATTCTGCAGACCGACCCTTGCCTTTGTCAGAAGTGAAGCTGATAGAACCGCCATCAACGGTGACACGCTGGCAATTGTAGCCAAGGTCTTTGCCACCCCAATCCAAGGACCGGCAGAAGTACCCGTTTTGCCAAGACCATTCCCCTGACACGGCCCATTTTGCCCCTTTACCGCTGATGCGACCATCAGGGCTGACGTTCAATTTGACCAAAGGACGCGAGATCGTCTTGCCTTCGACAAGGCCAATAAATTCAGATCTATCCGTGACCTGTCGCGCACCAGAGGCTGCAACAAGAGATGGCACCATCGCTGCCAACACTGAAATTATCAAAACTCGCTTCATACCTTTTCACCTTTATCAATTGCCCGTTGGGATGGTGGTATACTGGAGATACGGCCAAACTTTGGCGCTGGATCATAAGTTTCCTAAGGTTTTACTTAAATTCCCAAGACATCCAACATGTCATATTGACCAGGGGCTTTGTCCTGCCCCCAAAGCGCCGCTTTGATCGCACCGCGTGCAAATATCCGCCGATCCGTTGCCATATGCCGCAAAATTATGCGTTCCCCGGGTGCCGCAAACAACACATCATGTTCTCCAACGATGTCGCCCCCCCGGATCGCGCTAAAGCCGATGTCGCCCCGTTTGCGCGCACCTGTAATCCCGTCACGCCCACTGTCCGACACAGTTTTGAGATCCACACCTCGCCCATCGGCCGCGGCCTGTCCCAACATCAAAGCCGTACCAGAAGGCGCATCCACTTTTTGATTATGGTGTGCCTCGATAACTTCGATGTCGAAATCTTCGTCCAAAGCCGCCGCTACTTTTTTGGTAAGCTGCGTCAACAAATTCACCCCAAGGCTCATGTTGCCGGCCCGCACTATGACCGCGTGGCGCGACGCGGGTTCCAATGCTGCAATATCGTCGTCTGTCATGCCTGTGGTGCCAATCACATGCACGGCGCGCGCCTGAGCAGCAATTCCCGCAAACGCAACAGTTGCCGCAGGAGCTGTGAAATCAATGACGGCTTGAGCATTAGCAAAAGCTTCTAGCGGATCACTGGTTGTCACAACGCCCAGATCCGCACCACCCATGGCTTGACCCACATCACGTCCGATCCAGTCGTGGCCCTCGCGTTCCACTGCGCCGACCACTTGCGCCACATCACTTTGCGCAATCGTCTGGATCAACATTTGCCCCATCCGACCCGACGCGCCCGTGATGGCAATTCCAACTTTTTGTGTCATGCGCAATCTCCTGCCAATAGTGCTTGATAAACCAGCGCGCAGTGATTGCCTAGCACCTGCGAACAGACTAAACGGGGCCCCATGGCTAAAAACAAATTTCACTCCGGGCGCGGGCCCTCACAACGACAACTGCGGGTCGGCGAACTGATCCGGCGCAATCTGTCGGAAATTTTGAACCGGGGCGACGTTCACGATCCCGATCTGAACCGCATGTCGATCACGGTGGGCGAGGTCACAACATCACCAGATTTGCGCGTGGCCACGGCCTACGTGTTGCCCTTAGGCGGCGATAACGCAGAGGATGCTTTGGCCCTTCTGCGCCGTAACCGGGTTGAACTGCGTCGCGCCTTAACGAAAAACCTAACGCTCAAGTTTTCGCCTGAACTGCGCTTTCAAATTGATGAGACGTTTGACCGGATGGATGACACCCGTCGCTTGTTTGCCAAAGACGACGTGCGCCGGGACATCGAAACAGGCGCATCTGAGGGCGAGGATGCCGAATGATGCGCGGTCTTTTCCTTGCTCTGGCTTTGATGATATCCGGCCCTGCTGGTGCCGTAGAGTGTTCCGAGCAGAGCTATGACGGCCAGTCTTTTTCTGTATGTCGCGTGGATTTGACGACCGAGCGTTTGCAATTATTCCTGCGCGATGGCGAGGGGCAAACCATTGGCAGTTTCCGGCGCCTCCAAAGCCTGATGCCCGATAAATCCCTCGAATTCGCGATGAATGCAGGCATGTATCACGATGACCGTGCACCTGTAGGCCATTACGTCGAAAACGGGACCGAGGTAATGCGGGTCGTGCAGAACGCAGGACCCGGCAATTTTGGCATGCTGCCCAATGGCATTTTATGCGTTCAACCCGATGCGGCCTATGTCATCGAAACTTTGGCTTTTGTAGCGCAACAGCCGCAATGCCAGCATGCCACGCAATCGGGCCCTATGTTATTGATTGATGGCGCCGTGCACCCTCGGTTTCTGCCCGACAGCACATTTCGCAATGTCCGCAACGGTGTCGGCACCAGTGACGACGGCAAGTCGGCAGTTTTTGTGGTCTCGGATACACAAGTCACCTTTTACGAGCTGGCCCTGTTTTTCCGCGACGCGATTGGCGTCAAAAACGCGCTTTATTTTGACGGACGTGTGTCGAAACTACATGCGCCCAAATTGGGGCGCTCGGACCTTGGGGTGCGTATGGGACCCATCATTGGCGTCGTGAACTGAACCGCAGATGGGACGTAAACGCAAAGGTCGCCCCGTATCGGGGTGGGTCATCATCGACAAACCTGCTGGGATCACATCCACCAGCGTGGTCAACAAAGTGCGCTGGGCGTTTAACGCTCAAAAAGCGGGACACGCAGGCACCTTAGACCCCGAGGCCACTGGCATTCTGGCAGTAGCCTTGGGGGAGGCCACCAAAACGGTGCCTTATATCACCGATGCCCTAAAGGCCTACGAATTTATGGTGAACCTAGGTGCAGCAACAAACACAGACGACGCCGAGGGCGAAGTTATTGCCAGATCAAACCAGCGCCCATCTGACGCCGAATTAACAGAGGCGCTGCACGGTTTCATAGGCGACATCCAGCAGGTTCCACCGCAATTTTCTGCCGTGCGCGTTGACGGGCAGCGCGCCTATGCCTTGGCCCGCAAAGGCGAAGAAATGGCATTGGCCGAACGCGATTTATATGTAGACGAACTGATCCTTTTGGATCGGCCCAACCCGGACACAGCCCTTTTGCGGATGGTCTGTGGAAAAGGCGGGTACGTTCGATCAATTGCGCGGGATCTGGGCGAGGATCTGGGCTGTTTGGGTCACGTCGCCTGGCTCAGACGGTTATGGTCAGGCCCATTTGACATAGCAGATGCCGTGACCTTGGATCAAATAGACGCGCTGGCCAAAGACCCTGCGATCGATCAGTTCTTGCAGCCAACTGAATTGGGCCTTGCGGATGTGACCCAAGTGCACTGCCCCGCGACCAGCATTGCCGCATTGCGCAATGGCAATCCAGCGCAGGTAATCGCAAACGATGTGGACTACGGCGATACGGTCTGGGCCTGCTCAGAAGGTCAAGCGATCGCAGTGGGCATTTACAAGGCGGGTCAAATCCACCCCACACGGGTGTTCGTGCCCTCCGCGAATGTCGATGTTTGAGCGCAGCCATCAAAAGGGCGACGCCTATTCAGTTGCACAATATTCGGATTGCGAGCGCTATCGCTATTTCCTGACACGGGTTTGGGATGCGGACGGGCCCCGCGCTTTGTTCATTATGCTCAACCCGTCCACCGCCACTGAACAACAAAACGACCCAACCGTTGAACGGTGTGAACGGCGTGCGCGGGCCTTGGGATTTGGGGCGTTTTGCGTCACCAATATTTTTGCCTGGCGGGACACTGATCCCAAAAATATGCGGGCCGCTCAAGACCCAGTTGGCCCTGAAAATGATGCGACTTTGCTGAGGTTTTGCGACTGGGCCAATACAATTATCGTCGCCTGGGGCACCCATGGCGCGCATTTGAACCGTGGTCCGACTGTGTTGGAATTGCTTGGCACGACCGGACGTCCTTTGTACCATTTGGGTCTGTCTAAGGCAGGGCATCCAAAGCATCCGCTTTACATTGCTTACACTCAACAGCCTGAATTATTGGAATAAGGTCGCGTCCATGACCAAAACACAGCTCCAAGATGTGCCTCTCCAATTCATAGAAACGAATGGTCTAAGGCTGGCGTATCGGCGGCTTGGGCAAGGACCTGCTCTGATTTTGCTGCATGGGTTTCCACAAAACCATCGCTGTTGGGAAAAAGTCGTTCCTGAATTTGCCAAACATTTTGATGTTCTCATTCCAGATTTGCGCGGCTACGGCGCGAGTGACGCGCCGTTTGACGACAGCCCCGACCATGCCACCTATTCGAAACGGACGATGGCCCAAGACATTATCGGATTGATGGACAGACTTGGACTGGAACAGGCCCATATCCTTGGGCACGATCGTGGTGCACGGGTGGCGTATCGATTTGCCTTGGATCATCCAGCGCGGATTGCCAAACTAGGAATCATTGAGATCGTTCCAACTGGCGATTTTTGGAACAATTGGTCTGCGGAACTGGCTATGAAAGCCTATCATTGGACCTACCTTGCCCAGCCTTATCCCCTGCCCGAACGCATGATTAATGCCGATCCCAAAGGCTACATCAATTGGACCTTTGAAAAATGGATCAAACAGGGCGATGTATCGCCGTTTTCCGACTGGGCCATGGACAGTTATTTAACCCAAGCCGAAAATCCCGCAAGGATCCACGCGATGTGCGCCGATTACAGGTCGGGGTGGTCTTTTGACCGCGCGCTGGACGTGGCCGACAAGAATGCCGGACGTAAAATCGACTGCCCCCTTATGTTTCTTTGGGGGCGGTCTGGATTTCCCGCCCAGACCGGCGATCCCGCAAGTCTTTGGGCAGATTGGGCCCATGAAGTAAACGATATGTCCTGCGACAGCGGGCACTTTGTGATGGAAGAAAACCCAAAGGCTGTCACAGAGTGCTTTATCTCATATTTTCTTGGGGATTAGGCCAGTTGCTGTGCCAAGACTTTAATTGCACTGCCATCGAGGTTCACACCTTTTACAGTGGCCACAGCCATACCGTTAAACAACACCTCGGTATCACCATCTTTGTCGCGGGTCTCAATATCAGCGAGGCCTGATTTCAGCGGGTCATATACGATGATGATTTCATCCTCGTCCTCATCATAATCGGTAATTTCAGCGTCACGTCCATCTTGGATCCAGCTGCCAAGTACAAAACTGTCTTCGCCTTCGCCGCCAGTGACTACGTCCTTCTCGCCAATGTAGAAAATATCATTGCCCAAACCACCAAGCATTATGTCGGGGTTGTCCGTATCTTCGGCGCCCAAAAGTCCGTCGTTGGTTCCGTCAAAGATACCATTGAGAACATCATCGCCGTCGCCACCATCCATGGTATCGCGACCATCACCACCAAAGAGACGATCCTCACCCGCGCCACCTTGCAAGATGTCATTCCCGTTGCCACCAACGACTTCATCATCACCATCGCCGCCCGTCACAATATCATTTTGATCGCCGCCATCGACGAAATCCTCACCGGGCCCGCCGTCTACAAAATCTTTGCCCTTGCCACCAAAGGCATTGTCGTCACCAGGACCACCTTCCAGCACGTCATCACCGTTTCCGCCGCTCAGGATATCGTCACCTGGGCCACCGTCCAATTCATCGTCCCCATCGCCACCCGCCAGCAAATCCTCCCCCCCTTCGCCGGACAAAATATCGTCCCCTGCAAGGCCTGCAATCCAATCGTCGCCATCATCACCTTCCAGCTCATCATCCCCGTCGGTGGGAATTTTATCCTTGAGATCAAGAAAGTCTGTCGCGCTCAGCAACAAGCCAACGGAAATCAATCCAATAATGACATAAACCATGCATTTACCCTTTCTAGCAGCATTGAGGTAAGGGTGCAGGAACGTGCTGAATATCTCCCTAATTGTTCTCCATTTGTTTCCAATTGAATTTCAAATTTTATACAAAACCAGTTGTTAACCAAAACACTCGAAAGTTAACCCATTAGGGAAAGGAATCTGTAATAAGAAAGGTTGGGTTGGCAATTTGAGTGGTAACGAAAATGCTTGGTATTCTTAGTCTGTTGGGCTTGTCTCTGTTTGGGGCAAGTATGGTGTTTGGATCAGATTCATCTGCTGATGACACATCGGAAGCCTCAGAGGCAGAGGATCTGTCTGCAGGTATGACCTCAGACATGCCGACAGAAGACGTATTGGCGACCGAAACGCCAAATGACGAAGATACATCCGAACAAACAGAAACCCCGGAAGAACCTTCAACCCAGACCCCGCAAGCCGCTGCTGCGCGTGTCAATGATTTGGTCGACCTGATTGATTTACCTGTAGGGGATCTCTTGAACGATGTCTCCGTCGGTAGCATCGGTGCCGATACCATTTGGGGCGACGAGGGCACAGATTCTATCTTTGGATACGAAGCGAACGACACAATCGATGGCGGGGCTGGCGATGATGTGTTGTCAGGTGGCCAAGGCGACGATGTGCTTAGCGGGAACGTTGGAAACGACCGTGTTTACGGTGGCGACGGCGACGATACTCTGCTTGGCGGCACCGGAAATGACTTTCTCAACGGCCAAGACGGCGATGACACGCTGTTTGGCGGGGATGGCTCTGACGCGCTGAATGGCGGCAATGGTGACGATAGCCTGGTCGGTGGCGCGGACAATGACGCCTTGCGCGGTGGGTCAGGCGA
The DNA here is from genome assembly GCF_044772865.1 of Algirhabdus cladophorae. Classification (GTDB taxonomy): domain Bacteria; phylum Pseudomonadota; class Alphaproteobacteria; order Rhodobacterales; family Rhodobacteraceae; genus Algirhabdus; species Algirhabdus cladophorae. The sequence continues at coordinate 18,346 of NZ_CP173029.1, read as the reverse complement.
CGATGTCTTGATGGGCGATTCCGGCAATGACTTCCTTTATGGCGGCGATGGCGCGGACACCCTTGATGGCGGCAGCGGCGACGACACGCTGCTCATGAAGTCAGGCGATACAGCCACAGGTGGCAGTGGCAGTGACACGTTTATTACTTCTGCGACGCCTACAGATTCCGACATGTCTGTCATCAGCGATTTCGAAAGTTCCGAAGATACGCTGGTCTTAGTCTATGATGATGACGACGGAGAGACCGCACCGGACCTTGAGCTGATCAAGGATGAAGACACCGGCGAAAGCACTCTATTTGCAAACGGTGCAGCCATCTCGCGTATCGACGCAGACGATGATTTTGGGTTGGATAGCATTACTTTGGTTCCCAAAAGTGCTGCGACCCAAGTTATGCTGCCCGGTCTGAATTAAAGCACCACAAAGAATCATCTTTTCAAACTGATCCAAAGGCCCTAGAAGCGACCATCGCCTGCATCTGTGGGCGATACCTCCATGGGCCTTGCTGGACGACATCCCGGCCTGCGCCATTCACCTTCAACCAAAGGAGACCCCGATGTCGATCACTGCAGAAGAAAAAGCCCGCGTCATGAAAGAATTCGGCACCAAAGAAGGCGACACAGGGTCGCCCGAAGTTCAGGTTGCCATCCTTTCCTCCCGCATCGCGACTCTCACAGAGCACTTCAAAACCCATAAAAAAGACAACCACGGTCGCCGTGGCTTGCTGAAAATGGTGGCTCTGCGTCGGAAGCTGTTGGATTACACCAAAGCAAAAGATGAGGCTCGTTACCAAGACCTTATCAAACGTTTGGGTCTGCGCCGCTAAGCGACAAAAGACCAATCAAGAATTTCAGAGACGCTCGCCCATATCAGGCGGGCGTTTTTTGCGTCGCACCCTTGCCTAACTCGCGATAGAACCAAACGATGTCTGAACCTTTCGAAATTTTTCTGGTCGCAACGCCCGGTCTCGAGACACCATTGGCCGAAGAAGCCCGGCAAAATGGGTTCAAAGTGACCAGCCAAATTGCAGGTGGCGTGTTGATCAACGGCGATTGGCAGACAGTCTATCGTGCCAATCTAGTGCTTCGCGGCGCCACTCGTATTCTGGCCCGTATTGGGGCTTTCCGCGTGATGCATCTGGCCCAGTTGGACAAACGCGCCCGCAAATTTCCATGGGCGGATATCTTACGCACCGACTTGCCACTGCGGGTCGAGACAACCTGCCGTAAATCCCGCATTTACCATGACCGCGCAGCGACACAGCGCATCGAAACCGCCCTCAAAGATGAATTGGGCATCACGATAGATGCAAAGGCAAAGCTGGTGGTGAAAGTCAGGATCGAGGATGATCTTTGCACCATCAGCTTGGATACCTCTGGGGACAGCCTGCACAAACGGGGCCATAAAGAGGCGCTGAACAAAGCTCCAATGCGCGAAACCATGGCCGCGATGTTTCTGCGCCAATGCGGATATACAGGGGACGAGCCTGTTTATGATCCAATGTGCGGGTCCGGAACCTTTGTCATTGAAGCCGCCGAGATTGCCGCAGGCCTCATGCCCGGCAGGACCCGCGACTTTGCGTTTTTTAACCTGTCAAATTTCGATCCCGAGGCATGGTCGCAGCTGCGCCAACCAACGCAACAAACCGAACATGCGCTGAATTTCTATGGTTCGGATCGGGACGCGGGCGCAATCACCATTTCGCAAGCCAACGCCGCCCGCGCTGGCGTGTCCGAACAGACCGCATTCAGCCACGCATCAGTAAGCGACATAAAGGCGCCAGACGGCTCCAAAGGATTGGTAATCGTCAACCCCCCTTACGGCGGCCGCATTGGGAACAAGCAAATGCTGTTTGGGCTTTATGGTGCGCTGGGGGCTACCTTGAAAGACAGGTTCAAAGGATGGCGTGTTGGTGTCATCACATCCGACGGCAGCTTGGCCAAGGCCACAGGCCTGCCCTTCAAACCGACAGGCGCTTGGGTGGATCATGGCGGCACCAAAATCAAGCTTTGGCGCACGGATGCATTGTAAAAGGCCCATAGTATGTTGATGCAAAAAGGGTTCGCCAAAGAGGCGGGCGAGCACGCTGTAATCTGGATAGATCCCGCAAGGGTCACCCACCATGCCAGCAGTAAGTGGCCCGTGACCAACCACCGCATCGCTCGGGCACAGACGCTGCTTCCTAAGTTTGTGGTCAACATGCTGCGCCCAACCTTGCGAAAGTACGAGCCCCTTTTGACGCCGCGCAAGCTGTTCGACGTGAGCGGACCAATCAAGGAGGCCCCGAAATTCCAACGTGTTGCAGACTTTGTGGCCCACAAAGAGACACCAGAAAAATCTATATGGTATCAAAACCTCGCGGCCCAACTTGCCAAAACCGGCATCGCAAAACACAAAGACATCGAAATGCGGTCGTCCAGCGAGATTGATACGTTCTTTGAAACCTACGTAGAGCCGCTGATCAAGGATTTAGCCAAAAATGGCTATGTCCCGGACCACACAGGTTTTGAATCCACGGCTGTGATTGCTCAGGATGGCACATTGATCAAATCGGGGTCCGGCAACCACCGGTTTTACATCTGCAAAATTCTAGGTATCAGGCGGTTTCCATTGCGGATCGTCGGCATGCATGAAGACTATTTCAAAGCACATGCACGAACGGAAACCATCACAGCAGATGCTGTGATCGATCTGCTAGGCCCCGTTGAGGCCCGGCACCGCGCACAGTGATCTGCGCCACACCGTTTATTGGTTCCAAAACACATAAAACTAGGCTATGGCGCGGTATCCGAGATCCGGCGCCCAGTCCCCAGCGCCCGACGTACAAGATCCTCGGAGGAACATTTTGGGGTCAGGGGGAATTCGCCCCCTATGCAAAGGCCTGCGGGCCAACTTAGGAAACGTAAATGTTTAACGTAACGAAAAAATCAATCGAATGGGGTGAAGAAACCCTAACACTAGAGACAGGCAAGGTTGCCCGTCAGGCAGATGGCTGTGTCATCGCCACTTTGGGTGAAACCAGCGTCATGTGCGCGGTGACATTCGCAAAAGCACAAAAGCCGGGTCAGGACTTTTTCCCGCTGACCGTACACTACAACGAAAAATACTACGCAGCCGGTAAAGTACCGGGCGGCTTTTTCAAACGCGAAGCGCGTCCGACTGAAAAAGAAACCCTGACAAGCCGTCTGATCGACCGCCCCCTACGCCCGCTGTTCGTCCCTGGCTTCAAAAACGAAGTTCTGGTGATCTGTACTGTTCTGTCGCACGATCTGGTCAACGACCCTGACATGGTTGCAATGATCGCAGCCTCTGCCGCTTTGACAATCTCCGGCGCCCCGTTCATGGGCCCGATCGCGGCAGCGCGTGTTGGTTTTGTGGATGGCGAATACATCCTCAACCCAGAGATCGACGACATGCACGATCTGCGCAACAAGCCAGATCAACGTCTGGATCTTGTTGTTGCTGGCACAAAAGACGCCGTGATGATGGTTGAATCCGAGGCTTATGAATTGTCCGAGGACGAAATGCTGGGGGCTGTGAACTTTGCCCACGAGCAAATCCAACCAGTGATCGATCTGATCATTGATCTGGCCGAAGATTGCGCGAAAGAGCCGTTCGATTTCCAACCTGCAGATTACAGCGAGCTGTCCGCAGCCGTTGCAAAAGCTGGTGAGAAAGAAATGCGCGCCGCTTTTGCAATCGGTGACAAGCAAGAGCGTACAACTGCGGTTGCAGCTGCGCGTGATACGATTAAAGCAGCTTTGTCCGAAGAGCAGCTGGGCGATGCGAACCTCGGTTCTGCCATGAAAGGCCTCGAAGCTGGCATTCTGCGTGGCGACGTTGTGAAAACTGGCAAGCGTATCGACGGTCGTAAAACCGACGAGATCCGCGATATCGTCTCTGAAACTGGCTTTTTGCCACGCACACACGGTTCGGCCTTGTTCACACGTGGTGAAACCCAAGGTCTGGTCGTGACCACTTTGGGCACAGGCGACGACGAGCAAATGATCGACGCGCTGCACGGCACATACAAGTCGAACTTTATGCTGCACTATAACTTCCCACCCTATTCGGTTGGTGAAGTCGGTCGCTTTGGCCCTCCCGGTCGTCGTGAAATTGGTCACGGTAAATTGGCATGGCGTGCGTTGCAGGCGGTTCTGCCAGCAGCCACTGATTTCCCGTACACCGTGCGCGTTGTATCCGAGATCACAGAATCCAACGGCTCGTCCTCAATGGCGTCCGTTTGTGGTGGTTCGTTGTCGATGATGGATGCGGGCGTTCCGTTGAAATCCTCGGTTGCTGGTGTGGCTATGGGTCTGATCATGGAAGACAACGGCGACTATGCCATCTTGTCCGACATCTTGGGTGACGAAGATCACTTGGGCGACATGGACTTCAAAGTGGCCGGTACAGAAGCCGGGATCACATCCTTGCAGATGGACATCAAAATCGCAGGCATCACGCCCGAGATTATGGGCAAAGCCTTGGCACAAGCCAAAGACGGCCGGATGCACATCCTTGGTGAAATGAGCAAAGCTCTGACAGGCGCTGCTGACTTCAGCATCCACGCCCCACGCATCGAGACCATGCAGGTGCCAACGGATAAAATCCGCGAAGTCATCGGTTCTGGTGGTAAAGTGATCCGCGAAATCGTTGAAGTGTCCGGCGCGAAAGTGGACATCAACGACGAAGGCATCATCAAGATCGCATCGCCAAATGGCGACAGCATCAAAAAAGCCTACGACATGATCTATTCCATCGTGGCCGAACCAGAAGCTGGTGCGATCTACACAGGGACAGTCGTGAAAATCGTCGATTTCGGCGCATTCGTGAACTTCTTTGGCAAGCGTGACGGTTTGGTCCACGTATCCCAAATCGAAAACCGTCGTTTGAACCACCCTTCCGACGTCCTCAAAGAGGGCCAAGAAGTGAAGGTCAAACTGTTGGGCTTTGATGATCGCGGCAAAGTGCGCCTGTCGATGAAAATCGTCGATCAGGAAACTGGCGAAGAGATCGTAGAAGAGAAGTCGGAAGACTAAACTTCTATCCTTTGAAACTCAGAAAGCCCCGCTGGAAACGGCGGGGCTTTTTGCGTATTCTGGCTTCTTGCGCAGGAAACTCTATTGGGTTTTTAACCTAACACGTTTTACCCGCATCTTTGACGAAACGGCTTTGTATGGAAAAACGTTTCGGGAGTAGACCCCGTGTTTGAAATAGAACTTTTTCGAAATAATGGCGTCAGGTCGGTTCGGCGGCTCGTATCTATCCTGAATTTGGACGACATCGTTGAGCCACACCGTTCCATCAAACGCCCCTTTTCCATCAAAAGACACAAGAATTTTTAGATCATAAGGCGTGCCATCCCGTTTGATCCCTGAATTCGCGCGTTGACCAAAGGTGCCGCGGTCACATTGCTCGCCCGGACCTAGTTTAATGTCACTGGAAACGTACATTCCACCGCGCGGCGTAATGAACAACTGGAAGGGCGGGGCGCACCCGTCCCTTGCATCGTGTATGGAAAACACGCTGAATTCCTGCGAACTGTTGGTATCGATCTGAAACTGGGTTTGAAAAAGATACGACCCCTTGTGTGTTGGTTTGATCGGATCTGAATACAACTCGGCACGTTGCTTGAAAACGCCGCCCACACAGTAATTTTTACTTGTTTGAAAGTACCAATTCCGCCTTTTCTTTTGGACCGAACCTCGATCTACTTTGCACGAGACCTCCCAATCATTCAATGGACTTGCAAAAGTAGGGAGACCCGTGAATGGCAACAGAAGAGCTGCAAGAATAATACCAAAATGCATTTTGTGTCCAATCTAGGTTAGATGCCTAGAAAACATCCTGATGCATGCCGGTGAAGCAGGTCAACCCTAGTGACAGTGGTTGGTCTTGGTGTAAGTAAGCGAAGACCAGCAAAGGAACCTCCATGTCCATCGAACGCCACCACCCTTCGGCCCGCGCCAGCAAGATCGTTATTCACAACGGCACTGTCTACCTATCCGGCCAAGTCGCCAATGATGTCGAGGCTGACATTCAGGGTCAAACGCAAGATTGTCTGGACAAGGTCGAAGCCCTTTTGGCCGAGGCAGGCAGCAGCCGCGATCACATCCTATCAGTGACGATCTTTATTAAGGACATGGCGAATTTTGCCGCCATGAACGAGATTTGGAATGCTTGGGTCGCAGATCACGAAAAGCCCGTGCGCGCCTGTGTTCAGGCCCACATGGCCCGCGCAGCAATCGAAGTCGAAATTTGCGTCATAGCTGCCGTGGCCTAGTGCCTAAAATTTCACGTTGCATGGCAAAAGATGGGCGCTAAACTTTAGCGTGTAGCCAACAGGTCATCCCTTACCGCCCAAAGCAAAAGGAAGACCGATGCAACGTAAAAAAGCCTCTGATTTTGATCCACGCCTGCTGGAACTCTATGACGGATATGTGCACGGTCAGATGACCAAGCGCGAGTTTCTGTCGAATGCCACGAAATATGTGGCAGCAGGTGTCACAGCCGCTGCGATCTTGGAAAGCCTGCAACCAAATTATGCTCTGGCCCAGCAGGTGCCCGCGGATGATCCATCCATCGAAACCATGGTTGCCGAATACAACAGCCCCAATGGTCATGGCGCGATGAAGGGCCTTATGGCGAAACCCGCCGGTGCTACTGGCAAACTTCCGGCCGTTTTGGTGATCCACGAGAACCGCGGGCTGAACCCCTATATCGAAGACGTTGTGCGCCGCACGGCCAAGGCGGGGTATTTGGCCTTTGGTCCCGACGGACTGACCCCATTGGGCGGCTATCCAGGCACCGACGAAGAAGGCCGCGCGATGCAAAAGCAGCTGGACCGCGTCAAATTGATGGAAGATTTCTTTGCGGCGTTTGAATTTCTGGTGGGTCACGAAGGGTCAACAGGCAAAGTCGGTGCTGTCGGGTTCTGCTATGGCGGGGGCGTTTGCAATGCTTTGGCCGTGGCCTACCCGAATATGGGTGCGTCTGTACCGTTTTATGGCCGCCAAGCCAGTGCCGAGGATGTCCCTTCAATTGAGGCACCGTTGTTGCTGCACTACGGCGAGCTGGACGAAAGAGTCAATGCAGGCTGGCCGGACTATGAGGCAGCACTCAAAGCCAACAACAAAGACTTTGAAGCGCATATTTATGCCGGGGCCAATCACGGCTTTCACAACGACACCACGCCCCGCTTTGATGAGGCCGCAGCTTCGCTTGCTTGGGATCGGACACTCGCCCATTTCGCCCAGCATCTGGTCTAACCCACCTCATCCCCCGCGTCGAAATGCGGGGGTTTTTTGCGTTCTGACCCAAAGCCGCTGAGCGCAAATCGCAATTCTTCCCCTTAAAACACCTCCCTGTTTGCTGAATGAAGGCCGCGTTAACGATTTACGGCTGTACGCCAAACAGGGACAAACAACATGAAAAAACCTTTAGCAGAATTTATCGGAACATTTACTTTGGTTTTGCTGGGCTGCGGCTCGGCTGTGATAGCAGGCGGCGATATTGGCCTCACCGGCATCAGTTTTGCCTTTGGTCTGGCCTTAATTGGCATGGCCTACGGGATCGGCAGTGTATCAGGTTGTCACATTAACCCCGCCGTATCCTTGGGCGCTGTTGCTGCGGGTCGCATGACAATTGCCGAGGCTATCCCTTATATGATCGCCCAAATCGCAGGGGCCATTGCCGCTGCATTGGTCTTGATGATGATCGCAACCGGCAAGGCCGATTATTCGGTCGCTGAAAACGGTTTGGGCCAAAACGGCTGGGGCGCAGGCTATCTGGGCGAATATAATGTGGCTGGTGCATTCATCTTTGAAGTCGTAGCGACCTTCCTCTTTATGGTTGTGATCCTTGGTGCCACAGGCGCTGGCGCACCATCTGCCATGGCTGGTCTGGCCATCGGTCTGACACTGGTAGTGATCCACTTGGTCGGCATCAATGTAACAGGCGTCTCGGTAAACCCAGCACGCTCGATTGGGCCAGCCCTGTTCGCAGGTGGCACTGCGATTGCGCAACTGTGGCTTTTCATCGTCGCACCAATCATCGGGGCGGTTGCTGCAGGCATCTTGTTCCGCACAGGGCTGCTGGACGCTGAATAAACCCTAACCTCACAACGAAAAAGGCCCCGACAAGTGCGGGGCCTTTTGCTGTTTTGGTCCGCGTTTAGGAGGGTAGTTTTGCTTTACGCAGATACGGCAGAACTGTTTCAAATTCCCCGAACTTGGCCGCTGCATCCTCGTTCGACACAGTTGCGGGGATGATAACATCCTGACCGACTTCCCAATTTGCTGGGGTTGCCACACCATTGGCACTGGCTGTTTGCAAACCGTCTAAGGCGCGCAGAACTTCAGCAAAGTTACGACCAACATTCATTGGATACGTCATGGACAGTTTCAGCTGTTTGTCCGGTCCGATGATGAAAACTGAACGGACTGTCGCGCTGTCATTGGGCGTGCGGCCATCGGGCATATAGGCCTCGGACGGCAACATATCGAACGCCTTGGACACGGCCAAACCTTCATCCGCAATGATCGGGAAGCCAGCAGATGTGCCTGCAACAGTTTCGATATCACCCTTCCACTTTTTGTGATCTTCTACGCCGTCGACCGAGACACCGATCACTTTGGTGTCGCGCTTGGCCCATTCGTCGCTAAGCTGGGCAACTGCCCCGAATTCAGTGGTACAAACTGGCGTAAAGTCTTTCGGGTGTGAGAACATGATCGCCCATTTCCCATCTAACCAGTCGTGAAACTGAATCGGACCGTGGTCGGTTTCTGCCGAAAAATTTGGAACAGTGTCGTTAATGCGCAATCCCATGTCTTGTCTCCGATTATGAATGTCTCAAAAGGGCATGTGTCCCCCGTGGAATCCCTATATAGGGAGTTCAACGAATTTACCAACCTAGCCTACCGGAGTTTCGCGCCATGGCCAAAAACACTCAATTCTACATCAATGGCGCTTGGGTCGATCCAGCGGTTGCCAACACTTTTGACGTCATCAACCCATCGGACGAAGAGGTCTGTGCGACGATTTCCTTAGGCGGTCAGGCAGATACCGACGCCGCTGTCGCTGCAGCCAAAGCAGCCTTTCCAAGCTGGTCACAGACATCCAAGGCTGATCGACTTGCCCTGCTGAAAAAGCTGCTGGAGGTCTACAAATCCCGTGCCGAGGAAATGGCCCAAGCCATGTCCATGGAAATGGGCGCGCCGATTGATATGTCCCGCGCCAACCAAACTGGCGCAGGCAGTTGGCATCTTGAGGGCTTTATCAAAGCATTCGAGGGGTTCGAGTTTGACCGCGATTACACCGCCACCGAAAAAACCCTGTTGGAGCCCATTGGCGTCTGCGCGTTGATCACGCCATGGAACTGGCCGATGAACCAAATCGTTCTCAAAGCGGTCCCTGCGATCGCCACAGGCTGTACGGTTGTGCTGAAACCATCCGAAATCGCGCCATTGTCGGGCCTGCTGTTTGCAGAATTCATGCATGAGGCAGGCTTTCCCGCTGGTGTGTTCAACATGGTGAATGGTGACGGTGTGGGCGTAGGTTCCCAGCTGTCTGTGCATCCAGACGTGGATATGGTCAGCTTTACCGGATCAAGCCGCGCAGGCATCCTGATCTCGAAAGCTGCTGCAGATACGCTTAAGCGTGTTAGCCTTGAATTGGGTGGCAAAGGCGCGAACATCCTGTTTGCTGATGCGGGCGAAAAGGCAATGACCTATTCCGCCGACCGTTGCTTCCGCAATACGGGCCAGTCGTGCAACGCACCAACCCGTCTGTTGGTAGAACGTTCGATCTATGACCAAGCCGTCGAAGTCGTCGCACAACGCGCCAAAGACACCCACGTGGGCCCGGCATCCGATGAGGGTAAGCATATCGGTCCAGTTGTCTCGGAAGCGCAGTTCGACAAAATCCAAGGGTTGATTCAAGTTGGCATCGATGAAGGCGCCAAACTGGTCGCTGGTGGCACAGGCCGTCCTGATGGGCTGAACCGTGGTTACTATGTCAAACCAACGGTCTTTGCCGATGTAAACAACCAAATGGAAATCGCACGGACTGAAATCTTTGGCCCGGTTTTGGCAGTTATTCCTTTCGACACCGAAGAAGAAGCCATCGAGATCGCCAACGACACGCCCTATGGCCTGACAAACTACATCCAAACCCCTGACGACGAGAAACGCCGCCGCGTGGCGCGTCAGTTGCGTTCGGGGATGGTCGAGACCAACGGTCAGGGTTTTGCCCAAGGCTCCCCTTTTGGGGGCTACAAACAGTCCGGCAATGGCCGCGAGGGTGGCCTTTATGGCTTAGAGGAATTTCTCGAAGTCAAAGCCGTCAGCGGTTGGACCAAAGCGTAGTCAGCCGTCTCAAATCAACAAAAAAGGCTTCCGGTTTCGGGGGCCTTTTTTGCTGTTAGAACTGGGGTTTGGCCGTAAAACGCAGCCCCTTGCCGCCGTCTGGATGCTGAAGCTGCAACGTCTCGGAATGCAGCATGAGGCGCGGATGATCCAAGGCAGCACCAGTGGCATAAAACGGATCTCCCAAAATCGGATGGCCCAGCGCCAACATATGCACCCTCAACTGATGCGAGCGGCCTGTCTTAGGCATCAAACGCACGCGCGTTTCCTCGGCCGTGCTGCGCACCACGCGCCAATCTGTATGTGCGGGTTTCCCAGTTTCGTGACACACCATTTGCAGCGGCCGGTTTGGCCAATCGACAATCAACGGTAAATCCACAGTGCCAGTTTTCTCGGCCATTTGCCCCCAAACACGGGCCACGTAGGTCTTTTTCGTGCGGCGCTGTTCGAATTGCAGGCTGAGGTGACGCTGCGCATGGGGCGTTGCCGCAAAGACCATAACACCACTGGTATCGCGATCCAAACGATGCACCAATAAGGCCGTGGGAAAAGCATCCTGCACACGACTGATTAAACAGTCGGCCAGATGGTCTCCCTTCCCCGGCACGGACAATAGCCCTGCGGGTTTGTTTACGATGATGATCTCGTGATCCTCATACAGGACCTCCAAAGGGTCCATCGGGGGGGCATAGTCGCTAAACATGCCCCCGCCTAACATAGCTTGGATCAGACCTTAACCCGTTCTGATTTTGGATCATAAATGGGCTTGGTCGAGGCCTCGGCGCGGACGCGCGTGCCCATCACGTCGATCTCATAGGTCGAGGCCAGCATGTCAGCAATTTTCTCGCCTTTGCACGGCACGTATCCCATGCCCACAGCCGCACCCACGTGGTGGCCATAGCCACCCGAAGACAGATAGCCTACGATTTCACCATCCCGCACAATTGGCTCGTTATGGTAAAGCAGCGGTTCAGGATCGGTCAGCTTGAATTGCACAAGGCGGTTCTCTAGCCCGGTTTCGGCCTTCTTCAGCACAGCCTCGCGTCCCATAAAGTCTGACTTATCTTTTTTCACAGCAAAGCCCAGACCGGCCTCCATCACGTGATCCTCAGCGGTGATATCGTGGCCAAAGTGGCGATAGCCTTTTTCCATGCGCAGGGTATCCATCATATGCATCCCGCACAGTTTCAGGTCCATGTCCTGACCCGCCGCATGCAGCGTCTCGAAGACATGGCCTGCCATGTCCGAGCTGACGTAGACCTCCCAGCCAAGCTCGCCCACATATGTCACACGGTGCACACGGGCCATGCCCATGCCCAGCTCGATCTCTTGGGCCGTGCCAAAGGGGTTAACCTCATTGCTGAAATCCGCTGGAGATACCTTTTGCAGCAATTCGCGGGAATTTGGCCCCATCACAGCCAGCACAGCCTCGCCCGCAGTGACGTCTGTGATCACCACGTTGAAATCCCCGACATGGCGCATCATCCATGTCTGATCCGCAAGGCGTGTCGCGGCAGGTGTCACAACCAAATACGCCGTTTCAGACAAACGCGTAACGGTAACGTCCGACTCGATCCCGCCCGAATGGTTCAAAAACTGCGTGTAGACGATCTTGCCCACAGGGCAGGAGTAATCACCGCCACCGACATAGTTCAAGAACGCCTCGGCATCGCGCCCTTCGACGCGGATTTTGCCAAACGAGGACATGTCGTACATGCCAACGTTGGTCCGCACAGCATTGTGTTCAGCCGCGACGTTGCCGAAAAAGCTTTGACGCTTCCATGTGTAGTCATATTTTGCCTCTTGGCCCTCATTGGCGAACCAGTTGGCCCGTTCCCAACCTGCGATTTCGCCCATCACACCGCCATGTTCCAGCATGTGATGATGGAACGGCGTCCGACGGATACCGCGTGCTGTTTTCTTTTGGAGGAACGGAAAGTGATCGGCGTAAAGCAGGCCCAAAGTTTCGGTCGAGCGTTCCGCCAGATAGGTTTTGTTGCCTTGGAACGGCTGCATCCGGCTGATGTCGACGTCACCCAGATCAAAAGGCTTTTCGCCAGTATCCATCCAAGCAGCAAGCGCATGACCTGCACCACCAGCAGACTGGATCCCGATGGAATTAAAACCAGCCGCGACCCATACATTGTCCATCTCAGGCGCAAGGCCAAGGTGGTAGGCGTCATCGGGGGTAAAGCTTTCGGGGCCATTAAAGAACGTGTGAATACCAGCCTCGGCCAGCATCGGCATACGTTCACAAGCGGCCTCGAGGATCGGTTCAAAATGATCGAAATCTTCGGGAAGTTGGTCGAACTCGAAATCCTTGGGGATACCGTCCAGCGCCCAAACCTTTGACACAGGCTCGAACGCGCCCAGCAGCATTTTGCCTGCGTCCTCTTTGTAATAGGCGCATTCATCAGGGACACGCAAAACCGGTTGTTGCGTCAGTCCCTGAATAGCTTCGGTCACAATGTAGAAGTGTTCGCAGGCTTGCAGTGGGACGTTGGTGTTCAGCATTTTACCGACCTCACGGCCCCACATGCCCCCACAATTGACCACGTGATCGGTTTCAATGGTGCCGCTTTCACCAGCCTCATTTTCCCAGTTCACTGCCGTAATCCGGCGGCCCTCACGGGCAACGCTGACCGCTTTGGTCCGCTCAATCACTTTGGCACCCTTCAGGCGCGCGCCTTTGGCCAAAGCTAGTGCGATATTGGCCGGATCACCCTGCCCGTCCAAAGGCAGATATACACCGCCCACGACGCCGTCGATGTTCAGATGCTCGTAACGCTGTTTGACCTCGGACGGATCAATTTCCTCTGCCTCAACGCCAAAGGCGCGGGCCATGGCCGCTTGGCGATAGATCTCTTCCTTGCGCTCGTCTGTCAGGGCTACAGTGATCGATCCACAGCGTTTGAACCCAGTCGCAACCCCAGTTTCTGCCTCAAGGTCCCCGTAAAGTTCCTGAGAATACTTGGCCAATTTCGTCATATTCGCCGTCGCGCGCAGCTGCGCAATCAAGCCAGCCGCATGCCATGTGGTGCCAGATGTCAGTTGCTTGCGCTCGAGCAGAACAATGTCCGTCCAGCCCTGCTTGGCCAAATGATACGCGGTTGAACAGCCAATCACGCCGCCGCCAATGATAACAACCCGGGCTTTGTTCGGAATATCAGCCATTATGCAGCTCCTTTGAAACGAGTGTGAAGTTCGGCGATGTGGGCCGGTCCCACTTCGCAGCATCCGCCGATATATGTGGCCCCCAATTCAACCCAACCCGCTGCAAAATCAGCATAGGGTTTAGGACCAAGATCCATGCGGCTTTCCAACAGATCCACGGTGGCGCCTACTTTGTTAAAATCCTTCGCGATGCCCGTAAATCCGTTGGCGTAGGCTCCAAAAGGCACACCAAGACGCGCCAACGACGGCAGACCTGCATCAATCGCTTCTGGCACAGAACAATTCAGCAAAACCACCTGAGGTGAGTACTGTTCCAACAGCGGGGCGATGTCACCAATAGGCTCGCCCGAGCGCAATTTCGTACCATCCTGATCATCAACACTGAGGGCCAGCCAAATAGGTTTGCCAGTGACGCCAGCCCCCATCAGGCCACCTTTGGCCTGATCTACAGAGGACATGGTTTCCAAGATATGGCAGTCCACAAACGGCGCCTGCAACTGCGCCATTTGACCATAGATTTCCGCCGCTTCGTCCGGGGGTGGGGCTTTGTCTGGCTGATAGGAAAACCCGATAGGTCCCAAGGATCCCGCAACAGTGCCGAACCCATTTGCGTCGCGGGCGGTCACTGCAATTTCACACGATAGTGCCATTAATTGCGGCAACTTATCCAAAAGGCCCACAGGTTCCAGCCGATCTGGCAAAACACTGTAGCTGTCCGTAGTCGCGACCTCGGCACCCGCCGCAAAGTAATCATCGTGCACATCGCGCACCAGTTGTGGGTTGTCCAGCAAGGCCTGCGTCGACCAAAGACCCGTGGCACGCCCTGCGCGCGCCACCAGTTCCTGACCCATGCCACCATCCAATAGGGTAATCATCACGTACTCTTTTCCATGAATCGAGCCGCAGCAGGCCTGATATCAGACCCCCTGCAGCAGTATGAATTTAGGCGCGGATACGCGCGTTTTCAGGATCCCAGATCGGTTGGTCCGGCTGAACCATGGCCTTGACACGGGTGCCAAAGATCTCGACCTCCAGCTCGGTGCCTTCAGCGGCCAGATCTGCTGTGACCATACCCAACGCAATGGTTTTACCCGAGCGGTACCCGCGACCAGACGAGGTCACTTCCCCCACCACAGCATCACCATTCCAAATGGTCGACATATAGGGCGCATCACAATCGTGATCCCCAAGGGTCATGGTGACAAAGCCCTTCTTGGCGCCTTGCTGCTTTTCAGAAAGCAATGCCGCTTTGCCCGGGAAATCCTGCGGTTTGTCAAAGCGGATAAAGCGCTCTAACCCACCTTCCAACAGGGTGTAATCCGTCGACAGATCACCTTTCCACGCGCGGTAGCCTTTTTCCAACCGCATCGAGTTTAAGGCGTACATGCCGAACGGTGTGGCGCCCGCCCCCAAGACAGCGTCATAAAGCGCTGGAATGTCTTCATTAGGGGCATGGATTTCCCAACCCAGCTCACCGGCAAACGATACCCGCGCCAGACGCACATCGACGCCAGCCACCTTGGTCATTTGTACTGAAAGCCAAGTGTTGCTCAGGTCCGCATCAGTACCGATAGTCGTAAACAAATCACGCGCCTTGGGTCCTGTGACAATCAGTGTGGACACTTTGGTCGTCAGATCCGTCAGGGTCAGCCCCTTTGGCAAGTTCATGTAAAGAATGTCCCAGTCGTGCCATTGCGCCGATGCCGCCGTGATTAGGGTAAATTCGTCCCCGCCATCACGCATCACAGACATTTCGGTCAGAATCCGGCCACGGCTATCAGCAAAATAGGCCAAGTTCATACGACCCGGTTTCGGCAGCGCCCCAGCGATCAAGCCCCGCAGGTATTCTGCAGCCCCCTCGCCCGACAAAGAAAAGCGCGAAAAGCCCGGCAAATCCAGAACACCAACGCCATCACGGACGGCTTCAACCTCTTCTTTGATCCGCACTTCCCATGGGCCGTCACGTTCCCAAGTTTGTGTGCTTTCCTCAGAGGTATCATCGCCCGCTTTTGCAAACCAATTGGCGCGCTCCCATCCATTGTAGGACCCCATCTGAGCCCCCATTTCACGGATTTTGGTATCCACTGGCGACAGCTTTTTGTCGCGACCTGCAGGCCATTCGTGATGCGGGAAATGCATGGCATATTCGTGACCATAGGTCTCCAAGGCTTTGGCCAAACAGTGATCATGATCGGTGTAGTCGGTATAACGGCGCGGGTCCGTGGCCCACATATCCCATTCGGTTTCGCCGTGCATGATCCATTCCGCCAGCACTTTACCAGCACCGCCACCTTGGGCGATTCCAAAGGTAAAGCTGTGCGCCTCAAAGGCATTCTTCACACCGGGCATTGGACCGATCATGGGCAAGCCATCCGGCGCATAGGGAATTGGGCCGTTGATATTGCGCCCGACGCCAGCCGTACCCAAAACAGGGACCCGCTCCATCGCGTCTTCGATATAATATTCCAAGCGATCCAGATCATCTGGGTAAAGCTGGAAACTGAAATCCTCGGGCATCGGATCTTCTGGTGTGATCCAATGGGCCTTACAATTGCGCTCGTAAGGGCCAAGGTTCAGGCCGTTTTTGTCTTGGCGCAAATAGTAAGAGACATCCACGTCGCGGATCATCGGCATTTTATGCCCTTTTTCCTTGGTCCACGCTTCCAATTCGGCGATCGGCTCGGTCAGGAAATATTGGTGCGACATGACCACCATCGGCACAGTGCGGCCGCCAAACGGCTTGAACATCTCGCCTACACGTTGGGCATAATAACCTGCACAGTTGGCCACGTATTGCGCCCGAATATCGCCTTTCTCGGTTTTAACAATCCATTCATCCCCATCACGATCGATTCCGATAACTGGACAAAAACGTTCGATCCGGCCACCGGCGTCGCGGGCGCCTTTGGCCATAGCTTGGGTCAATTGAGCAGGATCAATGTCGCCATCCAAAGGATCCCAAAGTCCACCCGCCAGATCATGGGTTTCCATAAACGGGTTCAGTTCTTTTAGCTCGTCAGGGGTGCACAGGTTCAGTTCCAACCCCTGATAACGGCCCATGCCTGCAACGCGCTCGAATTCTTGCATCCGCTCTTTAGAATGGGCCAACCGCAACGCACCAGTCACGTGATAGTTCATTGGGTAATCAACATCATCCGCCAAGGTCCGGTACATTTCCAAGCCATAGCGCTGCATGTTCATCACCGCCCAAGAGCTGGAAAAGTTCGGGCAATTGCCCGCCGCGTGCCACGTCGATCCTGCCGTCAGTTCGTTCTTTTCCAAAAGGACGCAATCATCCCAGCCCTCTTTGGCCAAATGATACAAAGCGGACGTGCCTACGGCGCCGCCCCCAATAATGACAACCCGTGCGGTTGTTGGAAAATCTGACATTCTGTGTCTCCCTATTATGCGTTGGCCCGTGGCCCATTAGACATGTGTTGCGAAAAGGGGCGTCTCATCTGAGCTTCCCCTGTAAAACTGCGCCGCCCAAAAGCGCACCATAAATAACAAAGCAGAGCGCCATGGTCCGCCGAAACCAGGTATTGAGAACTGCGCCGATAGCCAGCTTGCCAAGGCCCGCGCCAATGGCACAGTAGCTGATGTAGCTCAGCGCGGTGAGCGATAGCGCAGTGGGCATAATAACCGCCATTTGGTCCCAAACAGGTGTCTGCGGTTCGACAAATTGCGAAAAAGCCGCCAGATATCCGGCCACTGATTTTGCATTGAGTGTGGCAATACTGAGCGCCTGAAAATAGATCGAACGCCCGCCGCGATCCTCCACGGCCACTGCTGTTTTGGCGCTCATCCATCCGCGTATTCCAAGCACGATCAGAAACAGGGCCCCGACTATTTGCAAAACAAAAAACGCCTTAGGCGACGCAAGGATCAAAGCGGTCACCCCGAAGGCCGACAAAATCAGAAAGGCGCTGGCCTGCGTCAGGATTGCCGCAACACACAACAAGGATTTTCGAAAGCCCACCGAAAGGCCTTGCTGGATGCAATTGACCGCATTCGGTCCCGGCGTCGTCACAAAGACGATCCAAAACAATGCAAAGATCAGCCAGGCCTCAAACGACATTAGTACACCGGTGGGGCGATGACCCAGATCGCGATGCAAGGTTCAGAATGAGGATTGGACCACCGATACGGCTCTCCCCTGATGCGAAAACTATCCCCTGCGCTGACGTCAAAAGATTTGCCCGCCACCCAAATGTCCATCCGGCCCGAGACGATATAGGCCGCTTCTTGGGTGGGGCGCATGACTGTTTTGTCCATCGATGCACCTGCTTCAAAGGTCGAATGCACCATTTCAAAGTCGTCGGTAAGGTCCGGGGACAAAAGTTCTTCGACCAACCCCGCTTCGCGTGACCCGATGGGACGACGCGCCCCAGCGCGGACCACAACCCCCACTTCAGAGGCATCAGTCGCATTCGAGCGGAAAAGGCTGGAAACCGAAACGTCCAGCACCTTGGCCAATTGGCGTAAATCGTCCAAGGCGGGTTCGGATTTATTACGCTCGACCTGAGACATCCAGCCAACAGACCGTCCCAGCTGTGCCGCAAGATCAGCAAGGGTCAAACCTCGCGTTTTGCGCAATGCCCGTAAGTCTGCGCCCAGTGTCGTCTGTACGGTGTCGTGAATCACCTTGGCCGCCTTCATGAAAAATCAAACTTGATTTTCATTTATTCAGTCAGCAGATGAAAAATCAAAGGATTTTTTCATTTTAACAGAATTAAGCCCCCCTGCACGGTGGCAGAGGGGCTAATGAACGGGTCTGGTGTGTTTTGGGGGACAGGGACCCATTATG